>CAYGXT010000201.1:0-6108 GCA_964353695.1 uncultured Myxococcaceae bacterium | reverse complement strand
CGTCCTTGTTTGCCGCGCCGGTCCTGGCGCCGGCGGCATCAACACGTCGGGCATGACGGCTGCGCCCCTCGTGGCTTCCGTGGCGGGCAACGCGCTGCCCGCCAGCGCCCTGCCCTACACGGGCGGCTTCGGTGCGGCTGGCCCCGCCGGCTCGTGCGGCAACCCGACGGCACCCGTGACCGAGCTGTTCGTAGTGAACTACGACCTCAATAGCGACGGTCAGATCGACAACGCCACCGCAGGCGCGGCGCCTCCCGGCAGCATCACGACGGTGGGCGGCGTGGCCGGCAATGAGACCACGAACCTGGCCCTTGGCTCGGACATGGGCTTTGCGGACCTGCCGCTGCAGGACTTCCAGAGCGGCGCCATCAACTCAGATTCGTTCCGCAATAGCGACTTCTTCGGTGCGCAGGTCTTCAAGCTGGTCGTGAACAAGAACATCGCGGCGAAGTCGGACTCCACGAAGAAGATTATGCTCGCCGATCCCCAGGTCGAGAATCTCTTCACGACCCGCTCGCAGACCGGTTCGGTCTGCTCCTGGGACGCAGTCGGTGGCCAGTCGCTCGCGGGTGGCGGTGACAATGTCACGATTTGCCATCGTGAGGCCGGCTCGGGTTCGCGGGAGACCTTCCGCAACACCTGGATGCTCGATGCCATCGGCAACAAGCCGGAGGGTCAGGCGAGCACGGCGCAGGGCGTTCCCGACACGGGGAACTGTGGCGCCGCCAGCGGCGCTGGCGCCCAGCGGCTCGAGAACGGCGGAAACAAGGGCACGCAGAAGACCTACATCGAGAACCCGTCGGGTGGCGACGTGGCGACGTGCGTTGCCACGAACGCCAATGCCATCGGCTACGTGGACGTGGCCCGGACCAACGCCAACTGGTATGCAGTGCCGGTGCTCGGTGTCGATCCGGACTCGGCGTCTGGCGCGGCGGACCTTGCGACACTCGTGAAGTGCGGTCAGTACCCCTACTGGGGCGCACTCTCGGGCGGCGATGGCGCGCGGAACGCGGCAAATGTGTTCGCAACCGCGCACCGCAGCGCGCTCAAGAGCCTGCTGGTGTTCCCGAGCAACAAGAACTACCTGCCGCTGGGGAGTGCCACGACCGGCGTGTCGTTCACCAAGACGCGCACGGCGGGGGTGTCCGGCTTCAAGTTCATCCCGACCAGCTGCCCGGGCGTCGCGAACCCTCCCGCGGCCAAGCCGTAGGCCTTCGCGTCGAGCGTTCGCGTCGCGCCACAGCGCGACTGACAAGACTGGCCCGGCTCCCGCAAGACGAGAGCCGGGCCTTTTCTTGCCGTCACGGGAACGGTCGAGATCGATCTCTTCTCGCAAATGTCACGAACTTGCCTTGACCAACGCCGTTCCTTCACGGAACGGCCCACGCACGCCCGGTAGGATCCCTCCCCGATGCATCGCCCCCCGCGGCTCCTGCTTGCGCTCGTCGTGTGCGCGTCCTTCGTGCCGGTCACCGCCCGGGCGGCCGACGAGGCCGGCGCATCGACCTTCGAGAGCGCCCGCAAGCGCTATGCGACGCCACACCTCGCGCGCGAGAACATCCCGGTGCCGAAGTCCGAGCGCAAAGGCCCAGCCAACCTACCCTCGGTCCCCGACACCGGGCCCGGCGACGCACAGCTGGTCTTTCCGATCAGCGGCTTCGAGGTGAGTGGCAACACGCTTTTGTTGCCGTCGAAGATCGACGACGTGTTGAAGCCGTACGTGATGGACACGTCGACCATCGCCGACGTTGAGGCGGCAAGGGACGCCTTGCAGAAGGCGTACGACACCGAAGGATTCCTGTTCATCGTCGTCTCGCTGCCGCAGCAGACGATCGGCGACGGTCAAGTGCGCCTCGACGTGGTGGAGAACCGTCTCGGCGAGGTGACCCTGGACAACGAGGGCATGAAATGGTTCAGCGACGACCTCGTGCGTCGCGATACGCCACATCTCGCGCCTGGCGCCATCCTTCGGCGAGACGATCTCGCCGAGGATCTCGATCGCGCGAACCAGACTCCGGACCGGCGCGTGAAGGCGCCCGTTCCGACGGCGGGAAAGATGCGAGGCACGGCTGACCTCCGCATAGAGGTGGATGATCGGATTCCGCTCCACGGAGGACTCACCTTCAACAACTTCTATACGCCCGGCTCACCCACCACGCGGATGACCTCGACGCTCTCGTACGCAAATCTCTGGGGCATCGAGCACAGCGCCTCGGTCGCCTACCAGTTCGCGCCTGATTATCGCTTCAGCGACGTCCAGCTCTACTCGGGTACCTACTCCGCGCCGATGCCGTGGAACCGCGAGCAGAGCGTCTTCGGCTACGTCGTCAACTCGTCTACCTCCAGCACCATCCCGACGGCGCCGGGCCTTGCCGTGAGCGGCAAGGGCCTGAACGCGGGCGTGCGCTTCATCTCGCCGCTGCCGGCGATCCCTTCTCTCGAAGGCTTCTCGCATTCCGGGACGTTCGGGGCGGACCGCAAGGACATCCAGAACGGCCTCTTCGCACCGGCAGTGCGGATCCTCACGCCCATCACGTATCTGCCGTTCAGCGCCGGCTACACCGCGAACCTCCTCACGCCTCAGACCTTCACCAGCGTGCATCTCGGTCTCTCGTTCAATTTCGCCGGCATGGTGGACGGCGGCTCGAAGACCACGTTCCAGCAGAATCGAGGCGGGGTTCGCGAGAACAACCCGGTGAACGGCACGTATCAGATCGTCACGGGCTCCGGGAACTTCACGCTCCGCCTGCCAGCCTTGCTGCAGACGCTTTCGACGGGTCGCTGGATCGAGAACACCGCGCCCACGACGGCGTTTACGGACGACTGGACGTTCAACGTCGTGATGCGCGGCCAGGCGGCGAGCCAGCCGCTCATCTCCACGGAGCAGTTCGCCGCCGGAGGCGTGCAGACCGTGCGCGGATATCTCGAGAGCGAGGTGATTGGCGACGACGCCCTGAACGTCCAGGCCGAGCTGCGGACGCCGTTCTTCCGCAACTTCTTCGGCGGCTTCCTGTCCGAGCGGGCCCAGCTGTGTCTGTTCTACGACGGCGCGCAGCTCTACACGCTCTCCACTACCGCGACGCCGGTGCCGAGCCAGGACGTGCAGGGGTTTGGCGTCGGCGTTCGCACCTCGTTCTTCGACACGTTCCTGGCGGAGTTTTTCGTCGCCCATCCACGAACTCCCACCGCCTACACCGGCAACGACATGTGGCGTTATCACTTCCAGATGAGTGTTGGATTCTGAGATGAACAAGGGGACCCCCGTGACACGATCGAGGATCACTCGAATTCCGGCCCTCGCCGTAGCGCTGTTCGCTGCGACGCTCGGCAACTCTTCTCCAGGCCGCGCGGACGAGCCGAAGCCGCCCACGCCGTCTCCGGCCTCGACGGAGATGCTCAAGTCGATGCACGAAAAGGGAATCCTGTCGGACGAAGAGTACGAGGACATCTACCGGCGCCAGGCGGAGTACGAGCAGAAGCAGCGCGAGGACGCGGCGATTCCGGGCTGGATGAAGAACTGGACTGTCGGTGGCGACTTGCGCTTGCGCGTCGAGCGGCAGGAGTGGCGCGAGCCCGTCATCGTGCCTGATCGCGCGCTCGCGCCTGGCGTAGACAATGTCAACCTCAACACCGCAAAGGCCATCGAGCGGCGCGATCGCGCACGCATCCGGCTCCGGATCGGCGCAGAAAAGCAGCTGATGGAGGGTCTCGACTTCGGCTTCCGTCTCGTCAGCTCCCAGGGCATGACCTTTGGCACGCAGAATGGCACGACGGTCGCGAATTTCAGCACGGTCACCATCGCAGACCCGCGCAGCTCCAATCAGACGCTCGGCGACTACTTCTCGCCCAAAGGTATCTATTTCGACCGTGCGTATCTGAGGTGGAGCCCGTGGTTCGCGAGAAGCCTCGCGCTTTCGGCGGGCAAGATCGCCAATCCCTTCGTCTCGGGGAACTTCCCCGACCATCTGGTCTGGGACAATGACATCCAGCCAGAGGGCGCTGCCGCGACGTATCACTTCGACTTCTCGCCCGAGTACTTCTGGTCGGATACGCGCGCGGGATATTTCTTCCTGAGCGAGGTGGGCGACGTAGATCTCGACGTGGCTGCAGCCCCGCTCCTCAGCACGGTTCCGACGCTCGACGAGCACGATCCCTACATGTACGCCGTGCAGCAGGAGTTCACGGGGCAGATGGCGCCATGGCTCCGCGTCGGTGGGCGCGCCTCCTATTACGACCTCAAGAGCCTGAACACGAAGTTCGCTGCCGCGTCGATGGACCTCGGGAACACCGGAGACTCCATCTCGCACAATCCGCTCTACATTCTACTCACGCCGTCGAGCCCGTATTTCCAGAACGGACGTTCCAACGGACGCATGCAGGAGATCGTGGTGGACGCCTACTTCGACTGGACCGGCCTCGGCGATCGCTGGCGGGTGATGCCGTTTGTCCAATGGATGTTCATGCCGAACGCAAAGGCGGAAGACCAGGGCATCACTCTCGGCGTCAGCGTGGGCGATGCCAGCTTCCTCAAAGTCTCGGCGCAATGGTCGAAGATCGAGCGCAACGGGACCATGGCCCTCTTTACCGATTCCGACATCTTCGATGGCTTCACGAACGCGAAGGGCTGGTACATCACGGCCGAGCGCAGACTAACGAGGAGCCTGCGCATGCGCGCGTCCTACTCCGCCGCTCGCATCGTACAGCCCGAGTGCCTTGTAGCGCCCGAGGGTCGGCCCCTCGCCTTCTGCAACAACGGCGCGTTCACCGTGAGCCCAACCAACTTCGCGCAGGCATTCACGACGAGCCTGGACCGCTTCCGCGTGCAGCTGGACTTGATCGCGGACTTCTGATGCGACACGCAGGGGCATTTTTGCTTCTCGGTCTCGGCCTGCTCGGTGCGGGGCCCATTCGCTGCGGCGATGATCCGACGCCGCGCCTCGAAGCCGAGCGAAGGGAGCTGCTCGCGAATACCGTTCCGAAGGCGGAGTTCTGGAGCGCGGTCGAGAAGAAGGGCGAGCTGGTCCGGCAGGAAAAGGAGCTGCTCGCGCAGGGCGCACCGCTCGACGAGAAGCGTACCACTGTCGAGGCCGAGATCACGACCGCGCAGGAGGATCTCGCTGCGGTGCGCACGCAACGTGAGCAGGCGCAGAAGGCGCTCGACGCCGCACGTGCCGAGCTGGCCCGGGCGAAGGCCGAGCAGGAGTTGCGCGAGGCGCGGCTCCGCACGTTCGCGGAGCGACACGCCGCGTCGGGCCCGTCATGAGGCGCGCGACGTCCCTCCTCGCTGCGGTGGTGTTGCTTGCGTGCGGGCCGGATCCATCGCTGGAGCTGAAGAAGGACATCGAGAGGCTGAAGGCCGAGCGTGTCGAGGCCAGGGCTGTAGAGAAGGCGCGCGCCGAGCTCGCCGAGTTCGAGCCGAGGATCGACGCCGCCCACAGGACGAACGAGGAGAAGGCGGCCGCGCTCCCGCCGCTGGAGCGGAAGCGGGATGCCATGAAGGCCGCGGCCGCCGCGGAGCGCACCACGATCCCGGTGCTCGAAGCGGAGCAACAGCGGGCGCTGGAAGCGGCAAAGGACGCGCTCGAGACGGCGCAGGAGCTCGATCAGCGAATTGCGCGGGCGCGGGCCCGGGCGGGCTGGGCGCATGACCAGCTCGGCGTCGTGCTCCGCGAGCTGCGTCCGAACGATCCGAGCTGGGCGACCGAGCGGCGGCTCGGCACGCTGCGGGAGCTAATGGATCGCCTCCACAAGGAATGGAGCGCGGATCCGGTGCTGGCGAATGCCGCCGCGGAGCTCGTGGCCGTGGGACGTCCCGAGGTGCCAGCCGCAAAGGCGCGGGAGGTCGCGAGCCGGATCAGCGAGCGCTTCACGGGCATCTACGAGCTGCGCGGCGAGCCCGCGGAAGCTCCCGTGGCTGGCTCGAAATCTGAGTGATTCTGAGGCATCGATAAGGTCCGGGCCGTCAGGAACGGCGATCGTCTGGCCTGCGCCGGCGCGAGCTGGGCTGAGGCACAGCCCTCAGACCGCCTTACTCCCGGGCAGCAGCGCCAGGGGGATCCTCCAGTCGTGGTTCGGGGCCACCGAGAACGCCGCGCGCACCGCGTCCGG
>CAYGXT010000200.1:0-6111 GCA_964353695.1 uncultured Myxococcaceae bacterium | reverse complement strand
CAGCCGACTCCACGGCTCCACCCTCGTCACGCTTAAGTTCCCGGACGGTGAGAAGCTGGTCGGCCTCATGAACCGGTACCCTCCAAATCGACCCTATTTCTTTCTGATCCCGGTCGATCCCAGCAGCAACAACATCCGGATCCTCGTGAACGCCGCGGCGGTCACCTCGCTGGAGGCGACGGCGCAGAGCTGAGAAATCCAGGGTCAGCGATTCAGTGGAGCGCGGCGGCGATCGGAACGCACCCCCTCTCCCAACTCTATCCAGTTCACCTCCGCGGACGCCGGCGCTAGCATGCGCACCCGATGCGCTTGGCGAAGGCGACGACGAATCCGCAGGGCATCGCCGTGGACGACGGCGAGCGGCAGCGCACATGGGCGGAGCTCGCCGAGCGCAGCACGCGGGTGGCACGGCTGCTGCGAGATGAGTTCGGTCTCCGCCCGGACGACCACGCCGCCCTCTTCATGCAGAACCGTGTCGAGTTCGTGGAAATCGTGCTCGGCGCGATCGAGGCCGGCATCTGGCTGACACCGATCAACTGGCATCTGCAAGCAGAAGAGATCGCCTACATCCTCGAGGACTCGGGCGCCCGCGTGGTATTCGCTGACCCCGCACACGCTGGCGTCGCGCAGCAGTGCCGGGCGACAGTCGTCGTCGCGGGTGACGAGCTCGACCGCCGGCTCGCCGCTGCGTCTGCCGAGCCGCTGCCACTCGACGGGCCGGCGGGCGGCACGATGGTGTACACGAGCGGCACGACCGGGCGGCCCAAGGGAGTCAAACGGGCCCGTGCCGCCAGCCTCGGCGCCGCACTCGACAACATCCGCAACTACGGCAGCGCCCTCGGGCTCGACGGCGATGGTGCGCACCTGGTCACCGGGCCGCTCTACCACGCCGCGCCCGGCTTGTTCGCGGTCTACGACCTGCTGAACGGCGCGCCGCTCCTGGTGATGCCGCGCTGGGATGCAGCGCAGGCGCTGCGTCTGATCGCGACGCACCGCGTCCGTCACACGCATATGGTGCCGACCATGTTCGTGCGCCTGCTGGCGCTCGACGCCGCGCTGCGCTCGCGCGCCGACCTCTCCTCGCTGCGACTCGTCTTGCACGGTGCCGCGCCGGTCGCGCCGGAGGTGAAACGCCGCATGATCGAGTGGTGGGGGCCGATCCTGGTCGAGTACTGGGGAGCCAGCGAGTGCGGGGTATGCACTCTCACCGACTCGGCCGCCTGGCTATCGCACCCCGGCACGGTCGGCAGGGCACTGCCGCAGTGGGAGGTGTTCGCCGTCGACGATTCCGGCAAGCGCCTGCCGCCCGAGGACGTCGGCTTGCTGTACTGCCGTCACGGGCAGCTCGCCAGGGTATTCGAATACCACGGCGACGCGGAGAAGACGGCGCGCGCCTACCTCGAACCGGGCGTGTTCACGCTCGGTGACATCGGCCGCGTCGACACCGACGGGTGGGTCTACCTCAAAGATCGCCTGTCGCACTTGATCATCTCCGGCGGGGCCAACATCTACCCCGTCGAGGTCGAGCAGGTGCTGCAGCGGCACCCGGCAGTCTACGACGTCTGTGTCTTCGGCATCCCCGACGACGAATGGGGAGAAAGCGTCAAGGCCGCCATCGAGCTCGCGGAGGGCTGGCAGCCCTCAAGCGCGCTAGAGACCGAGATCCTCGACTTCGCGCGCACACATCTCGCCGGATACAAGCTGCCACGCTCGATCGATTTCGAACTCCGGTTGCCGCGCCACCCGACCGGAAAGCTGCATGTGCGCGAGCTACGCGACCGCTACTGGCGCGGCCGCGAGCGAGCGATTTGACAGAGGTGGAACGACCCGCTCAGTAGATCACCTGTTCGTCTTCCAGCCGGCGGATCTCCTCAAGCGACAGGCCCAGCAGCCCTTCGAACACCGCCTGACTGTGCTCGCCGAGCAGCGGAGAGTGGCGACGGATGCTGGCGGGCGTCTCAGAAAGCCGCCACGGCGGCGCGATCACCCAGTCCTGCTTCAACACCGGGTGATCCACCTGCACGAACGTCTGACGTTCGCGCACATGGGGGTCCTCGAAGAGGGCCTTGTTGCTCAGCGAGGGAGTCGCCGCAATGCCGGCCGCCTGGAGCAGGTGCATCGCTTCGTAGTCCCCCTTGGTGACGGTCCACTCGCCGACGATCTGATCGAGCACGTCCTGGTTCGTCCAGCGCGCAGACGCGCTGGAGAATCTGTCGTCCGCGGTCAGCTCTGGCCGGCCCATGACGCCGCAGAGCGCCTTCCACTCCCGGTCATCTTCAACGGCGATGCTGACCCAGTTGTCCTCGCCGCGGCAGCGGTAGCAGTTGTGCGGCGCCATCGTATCGTGCCGGTTGCCGACGCGCGTCCGGACGCGCTGGTTGAGGAAGTAATCCATCAGCGCATCGGCATTGAGCACGGCGATGGCCTCCTGCGAGGCGAGATCCACGTATTGCCCCTCTCCCGTTCGTTGTCGGTACAGGAGGGCGGCCAAGATCGCGAAGGCCGCCGTCGTCGCGCTGCGCAGATCGATGGCGCCGGACAAGACGCTCGGCGGCCAATCGGGATAGCCGGTGACGTACGACAAGCCCGCGGCGCCGGCAAAATTGGGCGCGTAACCGACGTTCTCCCGGTCGGGGCCCGTTTGCCCACACGCCGATGACGAAAGATACACGATGTCGGGTTTCACCTCGCTCAGGGCCGTGTACCCCAGGCCGAGCCGCTCGATGACACCGGGCCGCATGTTTTCGACCACCACGTCGCTGGTTGCGACCAGCCGTTTGGCGATCTCGATCGCTTTCGGGTGGCTCAGGTTGAGGCAGACGCTGAGCTTGTTGAGATTGAGATTATTGAAGACCGGCGACTCGTCCGGCCCGGAGAAGGTGCGGGCCGTCGTAAATGAGGTGAACCGGGAATGGTCGAGCCGCTTGCGGCTCTCCACCTTGATGACCTCGGCGCCCAGAAAGCCCAGCAGACAGGTCGCGTAGGGCCCCGCCCATGCGGAAGTGAATTCCGTTACTCGCACACCGCTGAGAGGTCCGTCGTTCATCGTCGCCTATCCTTCAGACCACGCCGCTCTCGTGCAGCTCACGCAACTCGTCTGTTCCGTAGCCGAGCCGGTCCCGGTAAATGAGGTCGTTGTGCTCGCCGAGCACGGGAGCAGGTCGATCCAGTTCGATGGGCGTCCTGGAGAAGTGGCACGGCCGGGCAGGCATTTTCACCGTGCCGACGACGGCCTGCTCGACGTGCCCAAAAAATCCCCTCACGTTCAACTGTTTCGATTCCGCCACCTCATCGGGGGCACTCATGGGCGACATCGGACAACTGAGTGACTGTGCCTTCGCGCACGCCTCCGCGGTCGTGCGCTGTTGCATCCAGGCCACGAGCCGCTCATGCGCTCGTTCGGGGGTGTCTTCACCCGACGGTTGCGCCGCACTGCCGTCGTCGTCGGCTAGTCGCGCGAGAGCTCGCTTCTGGTGATCGAGCGGGGTCACGCAGATCACGAAGCCATCCGAGCACCGGAACATGTTGGTGATCGTGCGGTCGACCTCGGGACGCTTTCTCATCATGACCTCCCCGCCATTCGCAAATACGACGTTCTCGACCCGCTGCAGGGACAGCACCGCCTCCTGTTGCGAAACCTCGACGAACTGCCCCTTGCCCGTGCTGCGTCTCGCATACAGGGCCGCAAGAATGGCTACGGCCGTGGTTTGGCCGGAATCGTAGTCGGTGCAGTTGCCTCCGCTCTTCACCGGGGCTCGCTCCAGGTGCGGTGACGGCAACGGCAGCATGTAAGCCTGCCCTGAAACGTGGGAGACGTTGAGCCCGTGCGCCCTGTAGCCCTTGTACGGTCCTTGGCGCCCGAACGGGGTGATCGAGGCCATCACGAGCTCGGGGTGAACCGCTCGCAGGTCCTCGTATCCGAGGCCGAGCGCTTCCATGTGTCCGGGCGGCCAATCCTCGACCACGACATCCACGGTGCTTGCGAGCCGTCGGAAGATCTCCTGGCCGGCGGGCAACCGGGGATCGAGTGTGATGCCGAACTTGTTGGTATTGAGGAACAGGAAGAGGCCGCTCTTCTCCGGGTGCGGCACGTCGCCGGCAAACGGCGGCAGGCGCCGCGTGTCGTCGCCCGTTCCCGGGGCCTCGATGTGGAGAACCTCCGCGCCGAGGTCGGCCATGAGCTTGGTGCAGTACGGGGCACTGATACCGCGGCTGTACTCGAGCACCCGCACGCCCGCCAACGCTCGCAGTCCCATCCGTGCAACCCTCCTGCCCGCTCTCCGACTCGCCAGCACCCTCCCGCAGAGGACATGCTGAGTTATTACCGTCACACGCAGACCGATGCCACTGTGTAAACGTTCAAAGCGCGCACGCGGTGCTCGACGGCCAGGACTCAGCGCCGGGCAGCGTGTGCCCCGTGGCGGAGCCAGCACCGGCCGCGCCGAAGGGCTACCTTGACACGCACTGGTGTGATCTGAGACGGTGGTCGCCTCGGGTCCGTGGACGCATCCGGGCCGGGATGGAGCGCGCGATGAGCCGGATTTTCGATGCCCTCCGCCGCGCCGAGGCCGGACGCGCGCGAGCGCAGGTGGCCGAGCCGACCGCTGCCCGCGCCTTCCGCGTGGTGTCGGTCACCAGCAACAAGGGCGGCGTCGGAAAGACGACGATTGCTACCAACCTGGCGGTCTACCTGCGCGCGTTGCGCGAGGGCCTGCCGGTCCTCTTCCTGGGGCTGGACGATCAGACCTCTGTGAACCGGATGTTCTCGCTGCAGTACGTGATGGAGGGAGGGACGATCGCCAGCGCGCTGCGCGTGGGAAGCCTCGCGGGCGCGATCCGGCTCGGGCAGTACGGCGTGCATTTCGTGCCAGCCAGCCCCGCAATCGCCGAACTGAAGCGGGAGATCACGGACCCGCTCCGACTGCGGAGCCTCCTCGAGCGCTCGGGCTGGCGGGGCGTCGTGGTGATCGACACCAAGAGCGACTTCGAGATCCTGACGCGCAACGCGCTCGCAGCCAGCGACCTCTCCCTGGTCGTCGTGAAGGACCAGGCGTCGCTGCTCGAGGCGCAGCGGGTCTTCGACTGGCTGCGGCACAGGGGCGAGCCCGCAGAGCGCGCGCGTGTCGTCCTCTCGCTCGTCGATCGTCGCGTCAAGTATGCGGACGCCGCCACTCCCGACGTACTCGCACTGCTGCGTGCTGAGGTCCATCGCCTCGGGTACCCCGCCTTCGAGGCCTACCTCTCGCGGAGTCCTACCATCGAGGCGCTTCTCACGAACCCGGACGGGCGCTCCCACTCGATCCTGAACGCGGCCTCCACGTCCATCGTCCACCGGCAGATGACGCGGCTAGCGCAGGAGGTGCTCGACGCGCTTCGTCTGGATAGCCTCGGAGAGGACGCAGCCCAGACGGGAGTGGATCGCTAGGCCGCGCCCGCGAGCGTCACGCCTCATACAGGTCAGGCTCGCGGCAGCGCGCGTCCGCTGCATAACGCCACAGGCCGAAACGCTTTCGAGGCGCGATGCCTCAGTGGTTCGCCCCTCGCTGCGCGTACGCGCTCTAGGGCCGTGGTGCGTCGCTTGCATGAACGAAGAGCGCGGGGATGGGACGCCGAGCGAGGCCGGCCATCCCGCAGGTGATCCCTCGCGCGCCCTGCGAAGACGATCCTGATGCTCACAACACTCCGCTGGACCGGCCGCTCCACAACGAAGAGCACGTTCCTCCGCACGCATTTACTCGCCGTTGGAGCGGGCGCTCGAGCCGAAGCAGCCTACTTCTCGGCCCTTGAACGTGTTGCGGATCTAGCGGTGACGAGTGCGGCGCCTAGCCAGGCGAACACTTCACTCCGCCAGTGCTTCATACCAGTTCCATCTCGTGCATGCTTATTCCTTTAACCTTATGACACGAATTTCTTATCATTCATCACACGCAATAAGGAAAATACAATGAGATCTAACCTACAAACACTTGCGATTACGCTCGCAGCCATGACCATCTTTCTGATGTTCCCGGCAACCACACCGGCCTGGGCCCAGGGATCGAATACCACCAACCCGGCACCCACACCGTCAACGCCGGCCCCGGTCACAACGAGCCTGCCTCAACTCTCCAG
>CAYGXT010000199.1:0-6112 GCA_964353695.1 uncultured Myxococcaceae bacterium | reverse complement strand
CCCGCAACCACGCGGGCTACGCGCTGCTCGCTGGCGCCGGCTTCCGCCCCGTGCGGCAGCACGTGCTGATGCGCTGCGACGAGCGTCCGAAGCCCGCTCCGCCGCCGATCGGGGGGCTCGCCTTCGAGTCGGCAAGACCCGCAGACGCCAACGCAATCCATGAGATCTACCAGTCGTGCGGCTTCGAGACTCGCAGCCCCGAGTCGACGCGCGCCTTCCTGGACGGACTCCGCCACGCCCACGCCGTGGCGCGCCAGGCCGGGAGCGTCGTCGCCTTCGTCGAGCTCGAGACCCACTGGCCGCGACGGCCCTGGGTCGCCTACGTCGGCGTCCTGCCGCAGCTGAGGGATCGCGGGGTCGGCTCGGGCCTCGTGGGCTGGGCACTGGCGCGCGAGTTCGACGCCGGCGCCAGCGCAGCCCTCCTCATGCTCTCGCCCGCCAACCGCACTGCCCTGCGCGCCTACGAGAAGGTGGGCTTCCGGCGCTTCCGCATGGTGGACGTGCTGGAGAAGAGGCTCTAACCAGAGGCCCATGCACTTCGACCATTCCGACAAGGTGAAGCACCTCCAGCGCACGCTCGAGGGCTTCATGGACGCGTATGTCTACCCGAACGAGCAACGCTTCGAGGCGTGGCTTTCGAATCAGCCAAACCGCTGGGACGAGCAGTGGCCACTGCTGGACGACCTCCAGCAGCAGGCCCGCGCACAGGGGCTCTGGAACCTCTTCCTTCCCGACGCCGAGCACGGCGCCGGGCTCAGCAACCTCGAGTACGCGCCCCTATGCGAGATCATGGGCCGCTCGCTGATCGCGCCCGAGATCTTCAACTGCTCGGCGCCCGACACCGGCAACATGGAGCTGCTGCACCGCTATGGCTCGGCGGAGCAGAAGAAGCAGTGGCTCGTTCCGCTGCTCGAGGGGAAGATTCGCTCGGCCTTCGCCATGACCGAGCCCGACGTGGCCTCGAGCGATGCCACCAACATCCGCTTGCGCATCGAGCGCGACGGCGACCACTATGTCCTGAACGGCAAGAAGTGGTGGATCACCGGCGCGCCCTACGCGCGCTGCAAGGTCTTCATCGTGATGGGGAAGACCAACCCTGACGCGCCCCGCCACGAGCAGCAGTCCCAGATCCTGGTGCCGAGGGACACGCCCGGCGTCACGCTGGTGCGCCCGCTCACGGTATTCGGCTATGACGATGCGCCCCACGGCCACGCCGAGCTGCTCTTCGAGAACGCTCGCGTGCCGGCGGGCAACCTGATCCTCGGCGAGGGCAGAGGCTTCGAGATCGCGCAGGGCCGTCTCGGACCCGGACGCATCCACCACTGCATGCGGCTCATCGGCAAGGCCGAGCGGGCGCTCGATCTCATGTGCAAGCGCGTGAAGGAGCGCGTCGCCTTCGGCAAGCCCATCGCGGAGCAGACCGTGACGCTCGAGCGCATTGCCGAGTCGCGTATCGACATCGAGCAGGCGCGGCTGCTCGTTTTCAAGGCCGCCTACCTGATGGACACAGTCGGCAACAAGGTCGCGCGCAAGGAGATCGCCATGATCAAGGTGGCCGGCCCGGCCATGGCATTGCGCGTGCTCGACCGCGCGATCCAGGCCTTCGGCGCCGGCGGCCTCTCGGCCGATTTTCCGCTGGCGGCGTTCTTCGCCGACTCACGGACGCTGCGCTTCGCCGACGGTCCCGATGAGGTGCATCGCAACCAGATCGGCAGGCTCGAGCTACGAGAGCACTGAGCGTCGACGACGGCCGCAGCAGCTTGACGGCCTCAGCTCCACCGGCGCCGGCGTAGCCAGAGGAGCGGCGGCAGCACGAGCGCGATCTCGAAGCCGAGGCCGCAAGTCACGATGTCCTCGCGCAGGCCGTAAGGACCCATACACTGCGGATCGGCCGGCCAGTCTTTGAGGCCATCGCCGTCGTTATCCTTGTCATCGCTGCAGCGCGGATCCTCGATCGGCCATTCCGGCGACTTGCAGCCGGGGTCTTCGGGGTAGTCGAAGAAGCCGTCGAGGTCGTTGTCGAGGCCGTCGCTGCACGCGCGCCCGGCGATCACGAGCAGATCCGCTGGCAGACTCACGGCGCCGTGGGCATCCGTCACGACGAGACGCAGTCGATACGGGCCCGTTCGGTCCGTGAGCAACCGTGGATGGAAGCTCTCGGCATCGGCGAGCGACCAAGCGCTCCCGGACGGCGCCGAGACGAGCTCCCAGCGCGCCACGAGCGCGTCGGCGTCCGCGTCGCAGCTGGCCGAGGCATCGAGCATGACGCTATCGCCCGGGCTCGCCGGAGAGTCCGGGCCGGGGTCGGCGGCCGGCGCCGAGTTGCCGCCACTCGCTCGCAACACGAAGCGGCGCTCGCGGCCGAGCCGAACGACCGGGCCCGCCGGGCTCTGGCGTAGCGCGCAAGCGCCGTCGGCCGCCGCGGTTACAAAATCGAGGCCGCGCACCAGCAGCTCGGCATCGGCGTTCTGCGCGACCCCCTCGGCGCGGCCGCTGGCGAGGGCGAGGCCGAGGCGGCCGCGCGTAGCGCCCTCGAGAAGTGTCACGCCGTCGTAGACCAGGCGCGTCGCCTCCTCGGCCCAGGCCAGACGCAGGCTCCCGTCCGCGTGGGCGTCGAAGAGAGCGATGTTGCCGTCGGTCTCGGCGTCACGCAGACCCGTGAGGATCGCCGGCAGCAGGAGTGGCGCACCAGGCACCGCCCGGTGTGCAAAGGCGATGCGCCGGTCGCCGTCGCGATCCTCGAGCCGCAGGCCCGCGGCGCCGGCGAGAGCGAGGTCTTCGATCTCGGCCGGCGCATTGCCCGCGCGGGTCGGATACAGGATCGACGCCGCGCGTACGCGCTCGCCGGAAACGGAGGCGCGCAGCACGCTATGTGTACGCTGGAGCTTGCCCGGATCTTCGTGGACTGCCGTATCGGTAGTGAACGCAGGAGCGAGCTTGTCGAAGGCGAAGCCCGCGTCGAGACGCGCCGCGGGACGCAACCAGCGGCCCCCTGCAATGGTCCGCTCGAAACTCCCGTTGCTGCTACCACCGCCGTTACCGTGAAGCAGCCAGGTGAAGCTCCTCCCCTCACCGGGCCGCGTCGTCACGGAATCAGCAAGAGCCAGGTAGCGGTGGTCGGGAAAGAGGAAGCGACGCTGGATGAGCGGCAGGGCTGGCGTCGGCGGGCCGGGCAGCACGAGGCCGTAGCGAACCGTCGCACTTGCAGCGTCGAGAAAGTCCGTATCGAGAGTGTCGGAGAGCGTGGCCTGACCATCGGTCGGCGGCCGCGCGCGCAGATCCGCACGCCAGAAGAAGAGCGACGCGGCCAGGAAGTCGAGGGGGCCTCGCCCATCCACCAGGATGAGGCTGTGATGCTGCGGCTGATTCACCAGCGCACGTTCGGGAAAGCTCAGATAGCCCGGGTCGAGCGCGAGGCGCTCGCCGAAAGCGTGGATCTGGAACGATCCGGGGTCGGCGTGCTCATGCGATTGAGGCACCACACCGACGCCATCGCGGTCGCGTCCGAAGAGGGAGGCGGTGTCGTGCTCCGCGAGCGCCACCGCAACGATGGCTTCTGCAGACCAGTCGCTCCGAAAGATCGCTTCTCCACCCTCGACGTAGAAGCGCGTGGGCGAGCTTGCGGGCGGAGCCGGAACGACCGATGGATCGCCGGCAACGATCGCGTCGAGGCCGAGATCCACGTTGCCGTCGGCCTCGTAAGGGGTGGGTGAGTGCGCCCAGCGCCAGCGATAGGCCGCGGCGTCCGCAAGCCCGGGAGGCAAGGCGCCGAAGTAGTACGAGCGGCCGGGGTTCCCGTCGTCGATCGGCGCCATCGATCCATCCGGGAGAGTCATGTCGAGCATCCAGCGCTGGGTGCGCGCGAAGAGCGGATGTCGCCACAGGCTCGGCACGCTGACGCCGCGCGTGGGCCAGTCGGCGCCGCCCACGAGACGGTCCCAGGCGCGCGCGAAAGGAATCAGGTTCTGCGAGGCGAAGCGCCAGTAGAAGGGGCCCTCGGCGTAGGCTCCGTCGCCCGCAACCGTGACGAAGCGCACCACGAGGTCGACCTGCTCGAGCCCCCACTCGAGCCAGGCCGCTGGATCGCGCACGCCGCGCGGATCGCTGCCGGCTGCGGGCGTGTACTCGGCGATCGCAATCGCGGCCACGACCAGCGACGCGGCGGTCTTCGAGCGGTGGTTGTTCTGGTGATCGAGGGCGCGGTTGGAGGCGGTCTCGGGATGGACGAAGTTGTCATAGAGCTCCGACGCGAGGTCGGCGATCCTGCCCTCGATGACGAGCTTCGCCTCACCGAGGTCGTAGCCTGCGCCGAGCAGCGCGTCGTAGGCCGAGGCCCACTGCAGCAGCTCCTCCGATGTGCTGATGTCGCGGTCCCAGCCCCCGAGCGGCGCCTCGAGTGCAAGGCGGCTGCGCGAGAACATTGAAAGCAGGAGATCGCGTACGCGGTCGCCGGTGGCCTTGCGCACGGCCGGCGAGGCAAAGGGCTGGACGGCGCCGCCAACGAGCGTCCGATCGATGGCGTAGAGGAAGGCGAGATTTCGGGCGGCGCGCGCCTTCAGCATCTCGGAGCTGATCGCGTGATCGTCGGGGAGCACGGCGTCGGCGAGAGCGCTGCGCTGCAGCATCCCCTCGATCACGCTGCGCCACGGCTCCACGACGGCGCGCGCCTGAATCGCCGGCAGGTCGGCCGCACGGAACATCAGTCGGGGGCGCGAGAGATCGACACCAGGAGGATCCCACGCGCCCCGTGCGACGCCGGGCAGGAGCAGGAAGAGCAGCAGGAGCACTACGGAGCGATGCATGGCCGACGTAGGATATCGCGAAGCCTGACGGGACGGGGCGACCGACAGATCGGCGGCAAGGGGCAAGGCGGCGTAGGCCCACGCTCCGCCCTTGCCATCCCCGCCGCGGACGGCAGACTCGGGCGCGTGCGACAACCTCCTTGCTTCGATCGGAAACGCTGCTGGGCCGTCCTTGCCATCGCCACGCTGCTGCTTCCGGCGATCGGCTGCCGGGGCAAGATCGAGGACCTCTCGGCCTGCCTCCCCGAGGCGAGGCCCGAGCTCTCGCTGCTCGCCTTGGGAGACACCGGCAACCGTCCTAAGTGGATCTCCCGGCTCGATCAGCACCGAGAGGTCGGGCGTGTGTTGGCGGGGGAGCAGCGGCGGCGCCCCGCCGCCGCGCTGCTGCTGCTCGGCGACAACTTCTACAGCGAAGGGCTGCTCTCCCACGAGGCCGTGCAGCGGGTACGCGACAACGTCGTGATGCCCTTTTGCAGCTTCGTCGCAACGGGCGGTCCGCGCTGGGCAGAGGTCGCACAGGCGTGCCCGGTTCCGCCAGCGGAGCGAACGCCGATCCCGATCATCGCGGTACTCGGCAACCACGACAACAACACGCCGGAGAGCCCGGAGCTGCAGCGCAGGCTCGTCCCGCAGTTCGTCTCGAACTGGGACATGCCCCTCGAGATCGCCGCCGTGCGGGAAGTCGGACACGGCGTGAGCCTCATCGTCGTGGATTCGGAGGCCCTCGACCGGGGCGCCGATCCGACGCCACTCGCGGACGCACTGCTCGCTGCGAAGGGCCCGTGGCGCATCGTCGTCGGCCACCATCCCGTGGGCCTCGCTGACGCCGGCTTCCGGAAGGCGATCGGCGGCGCCATTGCGGCAACTGGCGTCGAGGTCCAACTCCTGCTCGCCGGACACGAGCACAACCTGCAGATCGCGGTGCAGGCCTTCCCGTATCCGTCGCTCACGGCGATCGCGGGCAGCGGGAGCCGCGTCCGCAAGAAGACCTACGACGTGCTGGGCTCGCAATGGCTGCTCGTGCGGCCGGGCTTCTTGCGCATCGATCTCGACGGCGACGGACCCGCGCAGCGCCTCATGGTCTCGATGATCGAAACGCCGAAGAACCAGCTCGACTTCTGGTCGCCCACGCGCGTCGCGGGCTGCTGGGCGGTAAGCGTCGAGGGCCAGGTCTCCGGTGGCCCCAGGCTCCCCTGAGCCAGGGAGTCCCGCAGACGGAGTCCGCGCCCGCCATGACGGCGCCGCATCGGCTCCTGTCTCCCGTGCTGATGGGGCTCATGGTCTGGGCAGGCTACCTCGTGACAGTCAAC
>CAYGXT010000198.1:0-6122 GCA_964353695.1 uncultured Myxococcaceae bacterium | reverse complement strand
CAGGAGCTGGCCCGGCGCCCCCGCGTCCCGTAGGCTGCGGCCGCCATGTACCCGATTCTCGCGGAGCCCTTCGGCTACCCGATCAGCACGTTCGGCGTGATGCTGTCGATCGCGTTCCTGGTCGGGACGTGGGTCACGGCCGTCCGCATGCGCGAGGAGGGTCTGGACGGCGATCTCGCCACGACCATCTTGCTTTACATCATGGCCGGCGGGCTGCTCGGCTCCAAGCTGTATTACGCAACCGATGTCTCTCTGCGTCAGGGCATCCCCTTTCGCGAGCTCTTCTTCGCCCGCGACGGCATCACATGGTATGGAGGCCTGATCGGCGGCACGCTGGTGGGCGCCCTCGGCTGCCGCATCCACAAAGTCTCGATCCGGGTCTTCATGAACTGCGTCGCCGTGGCCGGTGCGCTGGGGCAGGCCCTCGGGCGGGTGGGCTGCTTCCTCGTCGGCGACGATTACGGCAGGCCCACCGACCTGCCCTGGGGCATGGCCTTCCCCAGGGGTGCTCCGCCGACTCTCGACCACGTCCACCCGACCCAGCTCTACGAAATCGCGTGGCTGCTGCCCGTGGCGGGCCTGCTCTGGGCCCGCAGACGCAGGAGCCCGTTTTTATTTGGCGAGTACCTCGCACTGAACGGTCTGGGACGGATCGTGATCGAGCATTGGCGGATCAATCCTCCCCTGGCTCTGGGCCTCACGCAGCCGCAGTGGATCGGGATGGGCCTCATCGCTCTCGGGCTTTCGAGCTGGGTGTATTTTCGCCTGCATCCCGTGGCCCGGACGGCCGGAGCCCACTCGCCGGCCCAGCAGAGGAAGCCGTGAACTCGACCCCCACCCGCGGCGGCGACACGCTCGAGGCCTTCGATCGGACGGTGAGCTAAGCGGTCGCTTGAGCCCGGACGCCGAAGGGTCTCGTACGGAGCGCGAGCGCGCTGGCTTCCGCACCGATCTCCTCGGCGTCGGGGCCTTCCGCGAGGCTGTTCACTCGCGAGAGCGCGGCGGTGGCGAGATCGGCGAGCGCGCCCTCACCGAGACCGGGCCGGAGCGCGAGCCAGGCTTCGAGGCCGGCAATCGCGTCGCGATAGCGCCCCTCGAGATACGCATTCATGCCTTCCGCGTACGCCGCCAGACGGCGCAGCTCCTCCTCCTCGCCGCTGCGTGCGAGGGCCTCGAGCAGCACGCCACGCGCGGGACCAAAGTAGCCGCTGGCGAGGTAGGAGCGTGCGGCCGTCGCGTAGCCGCGCGCGGCGCTGCCGTGGATCTCGGCCAGCAGGCGATCGAGACCCTGCGGGAAGACCTCGGCCACGCGCGCGGAATTTTCGATCAGGTAGCGGGCCACGAGGCCGTTCGTGCGGTGGGCGACGAGCAGCATGTGGAACTGCGCCCGCGTATGCGCGAAGAGCGCCTCGGTCTCCTGGAGCGCCTCGTCGAGGCGGATCGCCGCGGCCGCGAGGATCTTCTCGAACTCCTGAAAGATCTCGTCCGTGTCGACCCCGGTCTCCGAGCGCAGCGCCCGCACCTTCGGCCCGTAGACCGTGTGCTGGTAGAGGTTCTCGCGGAACTTCATCGCCTCGTGGAAGAGCGAGCCGACGGCCAGGTCGAAGAGGGCCTCGCGTGGCATCGTGAGGCTCTGGCTGCGCTCGCCCGGGCGGAAGAGCGCGTGACAGTGCTCCTTGAGCCGGAAGAGCACACTGCTCTCGCTGTCACCGACGAGCTCCTGCACCTCCTCGAAGCGAAGCTGCCCCACGCGATAGCGCGCGGCCAGGCGCCGCGTGAGCGTATCGGCGAGCAGATAGTCGCGGACGATGTCCACGAGACCGAAGTCAGGAGATCCCATGCGGCCAGTATACGGGCACCCCTGCTCCGATCGCCCACCCGGCCCCCCCGAGCGTGCTCGCCTCGAGGCCACAGGCGGCGCCGTTCTGGGTCCTGACCTGACTCGGGGTCAGGGCGGTTCCGTTGACCCCTCCGGCACGTCGCCTACTTTCGGGGAATCGGAGAACGATTCGCTGCTTCGCAAGATTGCAGCAAGATCCCAGCAAGATGGACAGCAGGGAGGTGATGGGTGGCCCCGGTCGAGCGCGAGAGCATGGAAGTCGACGTCCTGTTCGTAGGAGCGGGTCCGGCCACGCTGGCCTCCGCCCTGCACCTCATGAACCGGGTGAAAGCGCATAACGAGCGGGTCGAGCGCGAGGGGGGCGAGCCGATCGATCCGCCCACGGTGCTGGTGATCGAGAAGGGCGCCGCCGTCGGCGACCACATGCTCTCGGGCGCCGTCATGAACCCGAAGGCCATCGCCGAGCTCGTTCCCGACTTCGCCGAGCAGGGCTTTCCTACCGAGTCCGTCTGCGACCAGGCGACGTTCTGGATGTTCACGCGCAAGCTGGCCTTCCAGTCTCCGATCACTCCGCCGAACTTCCAGAAGAAGGGCTACCACGTCGTCTCCCTCTCGAGCGTCGCGAAGTGGCTGGCCGAGAGGTGCGAGACCGCGGGCGTCGAGATCTACCCCGGCTTCGCGGGCGACAAGCTCCTGATCGAGGGCAACCGCGTGGTGGGCGTGCGCATCGGCGACATGGGCGTGGGCCGCGACGGAAAGCCGAAGTCGAATTACCAGGCGGGTATGGACATCCTGGCGAAGGTAACGGTGCTCGGTGAAGGCGTGCGCGGAAGCCTGTCGAAGCAGCTCATCGACCGCTTCGATCTGCACGGCACGTACCCGCAGGTCTACGAGACGGGCGTCAAGGAGATCTGGCGTGTGAAGCCCGAGAACCATCGCCCGGGCCGCGTGATCCACGGCGCGCTCTTCCCGGACTTCTTGAAGCAGGCCAACGGCATGTGGCTGTACGACATGAAGGAGAACCTGGTCTCCTACGGCTACGTCACGATGCTCGACTCGAAGAGTCCGAACAACGATCCGCACCGCGCGGCGCAGGAGTTCAAGACCACGCCGTTCATGCGCAAGCTGCTCGAGGGCGGCGAGCTCATCCGCTACGGCGCGAAGGCGATCCCGATGGGCGGGCTCTACGCGCAGCCCAAGCTCTACGTGGATGGCGCGATGCTGGTCGGCGACGCCGCCGGGATGTGCAACGCCTTCAAGCTCGCCGGCATCCACATGGCCATCAAGACCGGCATGCTGGCCGCCGAGACCATCGTCGACGCGCTCCAGGCCGGGGATACGAGCTCCGTTGCGCTCGGCGCCTACGCGGAGCGCTACCGCAAGAGCTGGGCCTGGCAGGAGCATCGGGAGGCGCGCAACTTCCACGGCTCCGTGAACGTCAGCCCGGTCTTCGCCATGGGTCTCAACATCCCGCTGATGATGCTCACGAAGGGGCGCGGCCTGATCGATCCGCTCGGCTACAAGGCCGGCCACGAGCACATGCACGAGCTCTCGGAGCTTCCCGAGAGCGAGCGCCAGCCGGAGCCTTTCGAGTTCGACGGGAAGCTCACCTTCAGCAAGGAGCACCTCGTCCAGTTCAGCGGGACCCAGCACGAGGCAGACCAGCCGTCGCATCTGGTGGTGGCAGACACGGATCTGTGTCGAGATGTCTGCAGCGTGGAGTACGGCAACCCGTGCGAGAAATTCTGCCCGGCCGCCGTCTACGAGATGGTCCCCGATTCCGAGCATCCGGGCCTGAAGAAGCTCTTCATCCATCACGAGAACTGCGTCCACTGCAAGACCTGCGACATCGCCGATCCGTATCAGGTCATCACGTGGACGCCACCGGAAGGTGGCGAGGGGCCCGACTACACCCGGATGTGATCGAGGGCGGCGGCCAGCGCTGCCAGATCCGTCTCGCTCGCGGCGACCCGCAGCACGGGTGCGGGCTCGTCGATGTCTTCGGGGAAGGGAGCGTCGCCCGCGCCACGCACCAGCAGCCCGGCCTCGCGTGCAACGAGCAGCCCCACGCGGCCGCGGCGGCTGACGCCCGCCGCAGACGCACCGAGGCGGAGCCCCGCGCAGACCCCGGGAACGAGCGGCGCCACGGCCACCGCGCCACCCGAGGCGCTCGTGACCTCGTAGCCCTGTGCGAGGAGCGATTCCAGCACGACGACGGGCATGCCGTGGGAGACCAGCACCCGCCGCGATCCCGGCGCGGCTCGCGCGAGCCGCGGCGCGGCTCCCTCGCGCGTGAAACGCGCGCCGGCGCCGCGTACCGCGTCGAAGAAGAGGCCCTCGCGCGGGAGCGCCACCAATGCCGCGTCGAAGCGTCCCTCGGTCGCGAGGCCGATCAGGATCGAGTAGGGCCCCTCGCCGTCGAGGTAGGAGCGCAGCGTGCCGTCGAGGGGATCGATGACCACGAGGCCGTCTCCCCGCGCCGGGAAGCGCCCCACGCTCGGCGTATCCTCCTCGGCATCGAGCTCGACAGCCGGGAAGCGCTCGACGAGCCGCACGAGCAGCGCCTCCTGGGAGGCGGTGTCGGCAATCGTCAGGGCGGCCTTCGACGCGGAGTCCTCGCCGGCTTTCGGGCGGTTTACCACGCGCCCTTCGAGGGCGCGGGCGATGGCCGCCGCCTGCCGCAGCGCCGGGCGCAGCGCCGTCACGAACGCGTGCGCGCGGCCGTGCTCCCGGGCGCCGCTCACCGAGACCCGAGCTTCTGCGCGTGCTTCACGTTTCTCGCCTGCGTTGCGAGGATGGTGTCCTCGGCGATGTTGGTGGCATGGTCGGCCACGCGCTCGAGATGCTTCGCGATCAGGATCAAGTCGAGCTGCTGCGAGGTCAGCTCCGGATGCGCGCCGATCTCGGCGATCGCCTCGCGCACCACGCGCTCCTGATCATCGTCCACGCGATCGTCGGCGTCGAGCACGGCCTGAGCCTTCGCGGGATCGGCGTCGACGAAGCTGTCGAGAGCGAGCTTGACCAGACGCCGGGCCCCGTCGGCCACCTCCTGCAGCTTGGGAGGAAATGCGAGCGGCGGCTTCTCCGCCAGGCGCAGCGCGCTCTTCGCGATGTTGCGCGCGAGGTCGCCCACCCGCTCGAGGTCGGTCGCCATCATCTTGATGGCGATCACCTGTCGCAGATCCTCCGCGACCGGCGCCTGCAGGGCCAGGGCCCGCAGCACGGCCTCGTCGATCTCGACGTCGAGCCTGTCTATCTCGAGGTCGTCGATGCGGACCTCGTGGGCGAGGTCTGCCCGCCGCTCCCAAACGGCCCGGATCGCCTTGTCGAGGATCGCCTCCGCCAGGCTCCCCATGCGGAGCAGCAGCTTCCGCAGGTCTTCGAGAACCGGGTCGAAAATCCTGGTCATGGCTCGCTCCAGCTCAATGCGGCCTACGCCTTGGCAGCATACCGTCGTAGAACGCGGTGCGGGGGCCTGCCCCTCGCATTCGTCGCCGTTTCGTCACACGAACGACGAGAGCATGCCACGCTCGGCCACGATCTTGCCCCTGTCCCCGAGGATCACTCTCAAAAAAGGAAACCGCGGATGAAGCAACCGATCGCCGCCATTCTCGTCATGCTTGCAACGGCCGCGGCCCCGGGGGGTGTCCGTGCCGCCGATACCGGCACGGTCGACCCCTCTCTTCCGGCCTACACAAAGACCAGCGGCGTGTCGGGAAGCCTCAGCTCGATCGGATCGGACACGCTCAACAACCTGATGACGCTCTGGGCCGAGGGCTTCCGCAGGGAATACCCGAACGTCCGGATCCAGATCGAGGGCAAGGGCTCATCGACAGCTCCCCCCGCGCTCATCGCCGGCACGGCCCAGATCGGGCCCATGAGCCGCGAGATGAAGCCCACCGAGATCGACGAGTTCGAAAAGAAGTACGGCTACAAGCCGACGGCGGTCGGTGCAGCCATCGATGCTCTCGAGGTCTTCGTCAACAAGGACAACCTGCTCCAACAGCTCACGCTGCCGCAGGTGGACGCGGTCTTCTCGAAGACACGCCTCTGTGGCGCGCCAGCCGACATCGGAACCTGGGGTGAGCTCGGGGCGACGGGGGCCTGGGCCGCGCGGCCGATCAGCCTGTATGGCCGCAACTCCGCGTCGGGCACCTATGGCTACTTCAAGGAGCACGCCCTTTGCAAGGGCGACTATCGTGACACCGTGAAGGAGCAACCTGGCTCCGCCTCGGTCGTGCAAGGTGTCGGCGCCGACGCGAACGGCATCGGCTACAGCGGC
>CAYGXT010000197.1:0-6139 GCA_964353695.1 uncultured Myxococcaceae bacterium | reverse complement strand
CGAGATGCGGAGCGCTTCGAAGGCTCCCTTGCCTTCCTTCGAGATGGCCCACACGAACTTGTTTCCGCTGGGGAGCGACGTCGCGACGTCGGCGAGACCGTTGCCATTGAAATCCGCGACCACCAGTCCGTCGACGTTGGAGGTCAATGCGGACCGCAGCGGCGCCCACGTCGCCGTGCCGCCGTAGACCGCCATCCATTGCCCCGAGACGACGCCGAACACGTCCGTCTTGTGATCGCCGTCAAAGTCACCGAAGCGCAGGTCCTTCACGCGATAGCTCGAGGTCGCGTAGCTCACAAAGGGATTGCTTCCCCTGCGCGAGACGTACCACTGGTCGCCGTCGGTGTAGAAGAGGTCGGAGCGGCCGTCGCCATCGAAGTCGCCAATCGCTGTGTCCGCCACCGGCGCCGGCGCGGAGTTGAGGTACTCCCATTGCTGCGACGCACCGCCCCAGGCCACGAGCCATACGCCGTCGGTCCGCTTCAGCACGTCGGTGCGACCATCGCCGTCGAAGTCGCCGAACAGGAGGCCTTCCACTCCTTCCGTCTTGGCGTTGATGAGGCGCCACTCTGCGTTGGCGTCGGGTGCGAAGTACCAGGCGGCTCCGGTAGCCAGAAACAGATCGTCGACCTTGTCGCCGTCGAAGTCTCCCACTGCGAGGTGACTCGTCGGATTGGCCGCGCCGAATTGATTGCCTTCGCCCACGATCCATGCAGGGAACGGATCGGGATATTCGTGCGATTCGTCGCCATTCAACCACCACTCGACGACATCCCAGGGATTGGTCTGCCGCAGAATGTTGTTGCTGAACTCATCAGGGTCGCTGCAGGGCTCTCCGCGCAGGTAGAGATTGTCCCGGTTGGTGCCCAGGAACGTGTTGCGAATGACTCCGACGCCCGTGCCGCCCGGCGGGCCGTAGCCGCCGTTGCTGCCGTGCATGTCGAAGTCCTGCTGATAGTTGCCGTTGTCGATCTGGGTCGCGTGGGAGAGCACGATGTTGAACCACGCGCTGTAGCCCGCGTAGGTCGTGCCGTCTCCCGCGATCGAGTGGCGGTTGTCGAGGAACACGTTGCCGTCGATCGATGCATAGCTGCCGTTACCGACGGCAACTCCGTATCCCCTGCCGTTGTAGTTGCGATTGTGGTGGATGAAGTTGCGCAGTACGCGGAGCTTCAGCTGGCGGGTCGCAGGATCGATGCGATACAGGAACTGGCCGTTGGCGTCCCGTTGGCACTCCCTGGTGTCGTAGATGCCGTGGAGGTTCACGCCGCCGACCGTCCAGTCGGAGATGTCGTTGTGATCGACGATGGCCGTGAAGTCCTCGTAGTTGAGGACGACCCCGTCGAAGTACCCCGGCTTCGCGTCCACGTCGCGCGTCGGACCACGTAGGCGCAGTCCGGTGATGCGTACGTCGTTCCCGAAGATTTCGAGCATGGAGCCCGTGATCTGACTGGTCGCAGTGAAGTCCGCGAACAGCTCGGGCCCGAAGCGCATGCCGCGGCGATCTCCGCGGAGGGTTACGCCGAAGGGGATCTTCACCGAGTTGCCGTAGTCGAGGTGGTCGGACAGGTCGATGCGATCTGCCTCCACCTGCACCACCGTGCCGCGGCGTCCGTTGGCGAGGGCCGTCGTGAGCTCACCGGCGTTCGTCACGCGCACGAACCCGCTCGTTGGCGGCGCGGGATTCCCAGCGGGCGTCACGAAGGTCCAGAACTCCGGATCGTCTAGATCGCGCTGGCCCAGCACGAGCCTTGTGCCGTCAGCTCCGCGTGCGTTGGCGAGCTCCACGACGAGATTGCGATCCGCCGCGAGGATGATGCTGTCACCGTCCAGGGTGAAGATCTGGCCCGAAGTCGGCGCTCCCTTGACGAGGGATTGGAGCTCGAGGGGCGCCTGCGCGATCAATGCATTGCTGGCCACGCCGACCACGTGGTCGCCAGCATGCAGGATGACGGAGTACCGACTCTTGCTGAGGGCCGTGATCTCCTCCACGATGAGATGCTGCAGCTTCGACGGGAGACCGTTGTCGACCGCGGATCTCGCGCAGGTGGCCAGATAAACGGGAGCACCGTCCGTGAGTGGCGGCGTGCCGCCGGACACGACCTGTCGATCGCCATAGGTGAGACACTTGCCGGAGTAGCTCTGCGCATCGAGGGGACCCTTGAACAAGCTGCCGCCGCCAGGGTTCGGACCGGCCGGTCCCGGCGCCTTGAAGAAGAACTTCTTCATGACCGCGAGATCGCCGAAGTTCACGACGCCGTCCCCGTTCAAGTCGGCATTGGCGTCGCTCGTGAAGAACTTCGACTTCATGAGCACGAGATCCACGAAGTTCACGAGGCCATCCTGGCTGAAATCGGCATCGCAGGCATTGCCGAACCCGTCGTGGTCCGCGTCGTATTGCGTCGGATTTGCGTCCAGGACGCAGTTGTCGGCTATGTCGTCGACGAGGTCGCCGTCCGTATCGGCCCCCGAGGCCATTCCAGGGCAAGTGAGCCAGAGCGAGGCCAACAGGAGCGGGAGGGGCCGGATCGGCCCTTTCAGCGGCAGCACGCAACGCATGAAAGTCCTCCGACCCGCAGCAGCGACTGACGGGCTCAAGTCCGAATTCTACGCCCTCAAGCATACCGAGTTCACGGCGGACAACCCGGGCAACTGGCCTTTTGTCGTGATGCCCATGAGAGTCCACTGCTGCCTTCTGCCTTACCGAGAGCAGTAATACCGAGTTGGGGGTGACGCGATTGCCATGCGTGGCTCCGAGGCGAGAACCGCGCCCTCCACGCGAGAGTCCATTCTCACTTCGCCGCGATGGCCGCCGCGAGGAAGTCCGCGATCTGCGAAGCGAGCTCCGGATGCGCCGCCAGCAGCGCCACGCCGTGGCCGCCGGCCGGGTACACGAGAAGCTCTTCCGTTCCGTCGTGCGCTGCGGCAATGGCGCGCGCGCTGCCGGGCGAGACCTTCACCGGGTCATCTTCCGCCGCGATCGAGAAGAGGGCGCCGGGGAATCTCTTTGCGGCGGCGAGGGAGTCCACTCCGAAGTAATCCGTGCCGGGTGAGAGCAGCGCCACCGCGCGCACGCTCTTCTGTGTCTGCGTGGCGAGAAGCGAGACCGTGCAGCCGTAGGAGGAGCCCACGAGAGCCACGCGATCTACCGCGATGCCCAGCTTCGCGAGGAAGGCGAGAGCAGCGGCCACGTCCTGCACGCCCCCTTCGACGACCGGGCCGATCTCATCACGCGAAATCTGCTGTACCTGGAGCGTACGCTCGCCGCCCGCTGTCTTCTGGCGCACGGACTCGCCCTGGCCGCGCTGGTCGAGGGCGAGCACTGTGAAGCCCCGCTGCTGCAGTGCGGGAACGAGCGGGGCGAACGAGCGGCGATCCATGTTGAACTGGTGCAGCAGGATCGCGACCGGAGCCTTCGCATCCGCGCTGCGCCAGAGATCGGCCTTCAGCGCGAAGCCGTCGGCGGTGTCGAAGGAGACAATCTCGGGGCCCGCCGCTCGGGCGAGGGGGGCGGCAAGGAGGAGCAAGAGACAGAGGAAGCGGGTGGTGAGAGCGCGCATGAGTCTGCTCCTTCGTAGGGGACACGGTGGCGCTTCTTGCAGAAGCGGGCCAGCGAGCGGCGAACCGCGTCTGGGCAGGCCAGGCCGGGCGGCGCCGAGATCGCGTCGGGTGCGCCTACCCCCGGGCCGGCTTTCCATCCGCTCCCGGCGGCGACTCCCCGCGCGTGTAGGCCCGCGCCTCCCAGCCCTCGGATCCAGGAGCATGCCAGCGGAAGGGAAGGGCACGGATCTCTCCCCGCGCCAGCGTTGGCGCTGCTTCGAGAGCGGCGCGCACGATCGCCTTCTGCCCCGCGAGATCGAATGCGGCACCCGTCTGATGGCCGAGGGGATGATGGACGTAGAGCGATCGCGGCGGCACGACGGCAGCGGTGATGTCCCAGGCCGACGTCATGCTCACGGTGGAAATGCCGGCTGCTTCGAGGACGCGTGCGATCAGTCCCACGGACTGATGGCAGACGGGTCAGGCCGGGACGAGGTAGGCGAGATCCGCGCGCTGGCGCAGCACGAAGTCGCGCAGCCGCGGCGCAAGATCGTCACGCACCAGGCGCGCGGAGTAGATGCCGCCCATGAAGGAGAGCGCGGGCCCCGCAAGGCCGGCGATCACGCCCTCCGCCGCGAGCGCCTTCAGCGCCGCCAGCGGGAAGACGCAGCTTGGATCGCGACTCGCATCGCGCACGTCGTAACCGAAGTGCGCGATGCGCAAGTCTTCGTTCGTGGCCTCGACCGGGATCTCGCGGTGCCCAACGTCGTTGTGAAAGTGGAAGGGCGCCTGGCTCGCGAGGTGCACACCTCCCGACGCAATCAGCGCCACGCGCGAGGCAGCGAGTGGCCGCTCGATCGGCGTCCAGGGAGGGGGCTGCTGCTCGCGATCGTTCTGCAGCCAGCGGTAGGGAGCCTGCGTGGCGTACAGGCTGCGCGTACGCTCGATGTACGGGACGGCATCGGGAGGCATGCAGCAAGGGCTGTCGCTGGCGGGCATGGCGACTCTGTAGCACCGGGGATCTGCGGGTTCACCTCCCCGCGCGCGCCCCGTAGCCCGCCGCTCACGCCTTCACCTTCCACACCAGCGCGAGATCGAGCTCGATGGCGTCGAAGGGCTCCGCACGCACCTTGAGGTTCCCCTTGTAGGTGGCGACGAGCCGCCATGCGGCGTCTTCGAGGCGCAGCACCT
Source organism: uncultured Myxococcaceae bacterium (assembly GCA_964353695.1). GTDB lineage: Bacteria > Myxococcota_A > UBA9160 > UBA9160 > UBA9160 > MYXO. The sequence continues at coordinate 1,408 of CAYGXT010000197.1, read as the reverse complement.
CGACGGTCTGCAGCAGCGGGTCGGCGAGCCAGGCGTGGCGCACGCCCGCTGCGGCGTAGATCGGAAGCTTGTCGGCGCGGTCGACAGCGGCCGTCGAAGGCGAAAGCACCTCGCAGATCCAGTCGGGCACGGTCTCGAAGAAGGCCGTTTCGGGCAGGGCCGGCATGCGCTCGCTGCGCCAGCCTCCGAGGTCGGGCACGAGGATCTCGGAGCCGCCGAGGAGGTGGAGCTCGGGCTCCACGAGAATCCACCAGCCGCCGGGGCCGCCGACGCCGTACCCGAAGGGTCCACCGAGCAGTGTTTGGAGGGCGGACTCGCCCTGCGCGTGCCGCGGCGCCGGCCGCGGGTGGGTGACGAGGGTGCCGTGGATCACCTCGGCCACGAGGCCCTCGGGCGCCTTTAGCAGGTCCTCGTAGGTGGCGCGCTTACGCGGGGGCTTTCCATTCATGACGGAAGGCTACCGCACGGTCTCGGCGCCTCCCGTCGCCATCTTGGCGCCGCTGCCGTATGACATACCTCGAATCCCTCGAGAGGTGCCGGATGTCCCCCCAATCTCCCCATGGCCGGATCAACTACGAGTCCACCAGCCCCTACGAGCTTTCGGACATCGTCCGCCGCAGCGAGGCGCCGCGGCAGCCGATGTTCGGGCACCTGCTCTTTCCGGATGCGTACGAGCCTCCCGTGCCGTGCATCGTCGCGCTGCACGGGAGCTTCAACTGGCGGGGCCATCACTACGATCACATCCTGCGCTTTCTCGAGATGGGCTGCGCGGTCTTTCGCATCCACTCCTTCGATGCGAGGGGTATCGCTACGATCGCGACTACGCAGCTCGAGGTTACGCATGCGATGCTGATCGCGGATGCCTACGCGGCGCTGCGATTCCTCGTGCAGCATCCGCAGCTCGATCCTGCCCGCATGGGCATCACGGGCTGGAGTCTCGGCGGCACCGCCGCTCTCTACGCGGCCTGGGCGCCAATCGCGGAGGCTCTCGCCCCCGGTGGAGAACGCTTCGCGGCGCATTTGCCGATCTATCCCGCGGCGTACATCCACGTGGAGGACGATCGCTGGACCGGCGCACCCATCCGCTCGCTGATCGGAAATCTCGACGATTTCACGCCGGCGGCGCCGGCGGTGGCCCTCGCGGCCCGGCTTGCCGCACGCGGGCTTCCGGTCGAGACGATCGAATATCCCGAGAGCCACCACTCCTTCGATTCGATCGACGAAGTCGAGGAGTATCCGCAGGCGATCGGGCTCAGCGCCGATGCCTCGGTGACGGTCCTGCGCGACGGACGGATGGTGCTGACGGGAACGGAGATCGAGGTGAGCACGGCGGAGGCCCGCCGCGCCGCCTTCACGCGCATGGCCCATCTCGGAACGCATGCGGGCGGCAGCCGCCGCGCGCGGCGTC
>CAYGXT010000196.1:0-6155 GCA_964353695.1 uncultured Myxococcaceae bacterium | reverse complement strand
ACTGCGAGCGAGCGAGCAAGCCTCCGCGAATTGCGAGCGAATGTTGGAGAGTGATCCCGCCTGGCGCCGCGACCGACCGACCGTCGTCGTCAACCCCAACGTGGGAGATATGGCGCTGGAGCGCAGGTGGCCGGCGGAGCGAATGGCAGCGCTGCTCCAGAGTCTCGCGGCCAGCGATGAGTCGAATATCGTGCTCACCGGCTCGCGAGCGGAGCGTGCCTATGTCGAGTCTCTCGTGCATCTCGCCGGGATCGACGGGCGCGTCATCAGCGTGGCCGGACGGCTCGATCTCGACGCCTTCGTGGCGCTGCTGCAGCGCGCAGCCGTGGTCGTCACCAACGACAGCGGACCGCTGCATCTCGCATGCGCGGCAGGAGCAAGTGTCGTGGCACTCTTCGGTCCCGAGACGCCCGTTCTCTACGGGCCTCTCCGCTCACGCGAGGGCCAGCCGTATCGGGTCCACTATCGAGGGCTTGCCTGCTCTCCCTGCATGAACGTCCACGAGAACAAGGTTCTCTCCTGCTGGTTTGCACAGGCACGCTGCATGACGGAGATCGAGCCGCGCGATGTGCTCGCATCGATCGCCGAGCTTCTCGCCGCCCATCGCAGCTCCGCCTCGAGCAGCGGGGCGAGCTAGCGATGAGCGCTGCTCCCGGCTGCGGGCTCGACCGGCGGCGGCTCGGCCTGCTTGCCGGGTTCGCGGCGCTCGTCGGCGTCCTCGCCTTCATCTACCTCGGTGTGCCGCTGCTGCCCAAGCAGAGCGATTCCGCCTGGTACTACGCGGGCACCCATTACATCGAGACCGGCAACTACGTCTGGGAGAGCTTCTACCCGTCCTTCGAGGGCCCGAGCCAGTATTACCCGCTGGGCGGATACAGCCTGATCCTCCTGGCCGCTCGTGGGATCGCATCGGTGATCGGCGCCGACTGGGTCGCGGTGCTGCGGGGGATGCAGTTCGCGGCCTATGTCCTGACCGGCTCGCTGGTCTACGCCATCGCCACACTGCTCAGTGGCCGCAGGACAGGGGCAGGCGCAGCGCTGCTCTACTTCGCCTCGTTCCCGTTCCTCAATTACGCGGCCCTGGTAATGAGCGAGAACATGGCCTGTCTGCTGGTCACCGCGTTCACCTTCCTGTTCCTCTACGGGCTGGCCCACAACCGCCGCTGGCCTGTTTACCTCTCGTTCTTCTTGGCCGGATACGCTGTGCTGCTCAAGACGGTGTTGCTGGGCGTGTTGCCGCTGCTACTGGCCGCAGCGGTCATCTACGATTGGAAGGCTCGTCGCTGGGGGCATTGGGCCCTGCTGCTGGCGGCGCTGGTGGCCTGCCCTGCGGCCCAGTCGATCACCAACCGTGCCATCTACGGGAACTACCGGATCGTCGGCGGGCTCGGGCTGCACCTATGCAACAGGATACTCCTGGCCGACAAGAGCATCCCGGTGGATTTGCAGTGGCCGCTCGGGGCGGGGCGCGCCGAGTATGTGCCGGTCGAACTCGCGATGTCGCAAGGCTCCCCGGCCTTGCGCCGGTTGGCCAAAGAACTCCAGAGCCGCGCCCCGCGCTTTATCGCCGTCGACCCTGGGCACCTCGCCAAACAGCTCGTCTTCATGGGCTACCCCAGGGAGCAGATCGAGCCGACCCGGCAGGCCGTGGCCACGGATCTCCTGGCGACCCGTGACGTGAAGTTCGTGCCCATCGACACGGCGATCGCGAGCGGTTCCCCGGCGTTTCGCCGCCTTGCCCAGGAACTTCAGCAGCGTCGCCTGCAATTCATCGCCCTAGGAACCTGGTGGGACCTGGGCGGACAGCTCAGCCCCCTGGGCTACACGATGAACCAGGTCGAGAACTTCTGTCGGGACCTATCGGTGGATGCCCTCAGAGAGAACAAGACGAAGTACGTGTTCAATACGTTTTCGATGGCCACGAAGGTCTTGTTCACGGAGAAGGAGCTGTACCCGACGCGGGTCTACCGGACTTACCGGGAGGACTTCGCGTGGTTGACTGCTTTCGACGACGAGCCGATGCAGCGGCCTCTGGGCGAGGCTCTTCTTCGCAGCCAGACGGGGATGTTCGACTCCGACGACAGAGGCCATCCCCGTCTCGATCTGTACAACGGATTTTCCGATGCGTTCATGAAAGCCCAGGCGTTCGGACTGCAGACGGTGATCGCCGGGTCGTATCTGATGTGGTCGCTCGTGATCATCGCCCAGACCATCGGGAGGCGGCAGCGCCGGCAGATCCTGCCTCTCGCGGTCGTTCTCCTCCCGGCGCTGGTCGTGCTCGGCAGTTGCGCGACGGAGGTGCTGGAGCCGCGATACCGCTTGCCAGTCCAGCCCCTGCTCATCGTCGCTTGCTGCCTGCTGATCGCCGACGGGTCGTCGCGGGTCGCAGGGCGGCTGCGGCGTGAGCGGCCTCCGTCCTCCCCGGCCTAAATGAGGTTCCCAGGCGACTCTGGTTCATGACTTCTGGGCGAGCACGAACCGCTCGCCAATGCTCACGCTGAACGTCGCTTCGGCAATGCCCCTGGGAAGAGCGCGTCCGGCGAGGTCGAAGAGACGCGTCAGGACAGGCACCGGATACTGCCTCAGCAAGGGCGCCATGAAGGCGACGCTCAAGCTCTTCACGGCCCTTCCCTCCCATCGGATCCTGAAGCCGGCGGAGCTTAGAAGTCCGCGCAGGCCTTTTCGGCTGGGATACCAGAGGTGCTCCTCTTTGTAGTGCGGCCAGGAGCTTCCCATCAGCGTGTGACTGAGGCTGTCCACGTCGGGAACGCTCAGCGCCAGCCAACCTTCTGCTTCCAGAAGCTCCCGAAGCAAAGAGAGAAGAGCAGCGGGCTGGGGGTGATGCTCCAGAACGTCGAAGAGCGTGATGGCTCCAAAGCTGCTCTTCTCATATCCCGCCTCCTCCACGATGCCCTGTTGCACGCGCCCGGGGGAAACCGACTCTGCGACCGCGACCGCGTGCTTCGAGATTTCGATGCCGTACGGATCAAAGCCGAGAGCGCTCGCTTCCGAGAGCAGGTAACCGCCTGCGCAACCGACATCCAGAAGCCTGCCGCGGGCGCCCATGGCCAGCAGGCGCTCGACGCGGCGCGCTGCGGTTGCGCTGCGCTGCCTCCAGGCCGGGCTGCCCGGGTTCATGCCCCAGGGCACGAAGTAGGCCTCTCTGTAGATCTCCTCGGGGCGCTGCGAATCCCGGGCGGAAGCCAGACGTTCCGAAGCGCAATCCAGACAGACCAGGAGGCTGAGCCCGGCGCGGCCAAGCTTGCCTCGGGAGCGGGCAGAGCTGCAGGCAGGGCAAGTCTTCAAGAGCCAGCTCCTGGCATCTCGAAAAAGGCGCCGAGAGCCTGCTCGGTCTGAAGGGCCTGCATCACGATAGTGTTGCCGTTGCAGGGGGTGCGCGCCCGGGGCTTCTCCCGGCGCGCTGGGGCGCCCGGGCCCCGCACGGTATGCTCCTTGGGCCGCGGCCATCGGCCGCCAGAGCGTCCCCGAGGAGACCCCGATGCGCCGCCGCCTGCTGATTGCCTGTCTTGCACTGCTCCTGCCGAGCGCTGCGGCCGCGGCCGCGGAGATCATCGACGGCGTGGCCGCCCAGGTGGGCAACGAGATCGTGCTCGTCTCCGAGGTCACCCAGTACACCGACCCGGTCGAGAAGCAGATCCGCGAGGCCGGCGCTTCGGATGAGGACGTGCAGAGGATGCGGTCGGAGGTCCTGGAGCGGCTGATCGAGCGCAGGCTGATCGACCAGGTGGTGAAGAAGGCGGAGCTCGAGGCCACCGACGCCGAGATCGACCAGACCATCGCCGCCATCGCGAAGGAGAACAACCTCTCGCCGGAGCGCCTGCAGCAGAGCGTCGAGGCCAGCGGGATGCCGATGTCGGTCTACCGCGAGAAGATCCGCGGTGAGATCCAGCACGCGAAGGTCATGAACGGGATGGTGCGCGCCCGCGTTCGCGTCGAGGATGACGAGGTCAAGAAGGTCTACACCCAGCGCTTCGCGAACACGCCGGAAGGCGGTACCGAATACCACCTCCGCCACATCCTGCTGCCCTTCGTGGGCGCGAAGCCCGAGCAGAAGGCGTCGGTCTGCGACAAGGCGAAGCAGGCACTGGCCCGGATTCAGGGGGGCGAGTCCTTCGACATCGTGGCGTCACGGATCTCCGCGGTGAACCCGGAGCGCGGCGGCGACGTCGGCTGGGTCCACGAAAGCACACTCAACGACTGGATGGTTCCCATCGTGAAGTCGCTCGGGCCCGGCCAGACGAGCCCCGTCGTGGAGAGCGCCTTCGGCTGCAACCTGATTCAGGTCGTGGAGAAGCGCTCCTCCGAGAAGAAGAGCTACGAGCAGGCTCGCGATCAGATCTACGAGCAGATCTTCCGGGACAAGATGGACGTCGAATACGAGCGCTGGATGGACAAGCTGCGAGCCCAGGCGTACATCGAGCGCAAGGGTGCGTTCGCTAGCGCGCAGCGACCGTCTACGACGCCGCCCGTGAGCGGGGGACCCTCGAGCACGGCTCCGGCGAGGTAGTGCAAGCGAATCGCGCCACCGGAGCGCGGAGCCGCATGCGAGCGGAGGCGACTTAGGATGGCCCTTCCGGCCATCGGTCCGACCCACATCGTCGTCCGCGGAGCCCGCGAGCACAATTTACGCGGGATCGACGTCTCGATCCCGCGCGACCGCCTGGTGGTGATCACGGGGCTCTCTGGCTCCGGCAAGTCCTCGCTCGCCTTCGACACTTTGTATGCCGAGGGCCAGCGCCGCTACGTGGAATCGCTTTCGGCCTACGCGCGGCAGTTTCTCGAGCAGATGAGCAAGCCCGCCGTTGAATCGATCGACGGCCTCTCGCCCGCGATCTCGATCGAGCAGCGCTCGGTCGGCAAGAACCCGCGCTCGACGGTCGGGACGATCACCGAGGTCTACGACTACCTGCGGCTGCTCTGGGCGCGGGTCGGGAGGCCCCATTGCTGGTCCTGCGGCCGGCCCATCGCGCGCCAGACGCTGCAGCAGATGACGGACCGCGTACTCGCCCTCGACGAGGGAACGCGCGTCCAGGTGCTCGCGCCCGTCGTACGCGGCCGCAAGGGCGGCTACGGAAAGGAACTCGATGCCTTTCGTCGGCAGGGCTTCGTACGCGTACGCATCGACGGCGAGCTGCGAGATCTCTCGGAGCCGATCTCTCTCGCGCGCCAGAAGACCCACGAGATCGACCTCGTCGTAGACCGCGTGCAGGTCAAGCAGGCAATCCGCGCGCGCATCGCCGCATCGATCGAGACGGCGCTCCGACTCGGCGGCGGTCTGGTCAAGATCGACTCGGAAAGCGGGGATCCGCCGTGGCTGCTCTCGGAGTCGAATGCCTGCGCGGACTGCGGCGTCTCCTTTCCCGAAATCGCGCCGCGCTCGTTCTCGTTCAACAGCCCCCACGGCGCCTGCCCCCGCTGCGACGGGCTGGGCACGCGCGACGAGCTCGATCCCGAGAAGGTGGTGCCCGAGCCCGAACGCACGCTTTCGGGCGGCGCCATCGAGCCGTGGGGAGGCAAGCGCATGCCGCGCTACTACGCGCAGCTGCTCGAGGCGATCGCGAAGCACGTCGGCGCCCCGCTCGACGTGCCGTGGCGCAGACTCCCCGAGCGGGCGCGCAAGGCCATCCTGTTCGGCCTCGGCAACACGGAAGTCCCCTTCCGGCTCGAGCGCGCGGGCAAGACGCAGACCGTGAAGCGGCGTTGGGACGGCGTGCTGGGAGAGCTCGAGCGGCGCCTCGCTTCACGTGGCGGCGAGAAACTGAAGACCGAGCTCGCGAGGTATATGAGCCCGCGCTCGTGCAGCGAGTGCGGCGGCGCGCGCCTCGGCAAGGAGGCCCGCAGCGTGCGCCTCGGGGGCCTCTCGATCCATGAGCTCACGGCGCGCTCCATCGGCGACACCCGCGCTTTTCTCGAGGCCCTGCAGCTCGAGCCCGGCGAGCGGCTGATCGCGGACCGGATCCTCGGGGAGATCCTCGATCGGCTGCGCTTTCTCGAAGACGTCGGGGTGGACTATCTGACGCTCGACCGCCCGAGCGGCTCGCTCTCGGGCGGAGAGGGTCAGCGCATCCGCCTTGCGACGCAGGTCGGTGCGAGCTTGCTGGGCGTGCTCTACATCCTCGACGAGCCGTCGATCG
>CAYGXT010000195.1:0-6196 GCA_964353695.1 uncultured Myxococcaceae bacterium | reverse complement strand
GGCCCGCCCAGGCAGGCGGCGCCGCCGTGAGCAGCGGCAACGCAAGAACCAGAGCGCAGGCCAGTGTGCGGGCGGACGCACGGGCCAGTACGAGAGCAGGCGGACGCAGCCAATGGGGCGTAGCAAACAAGAATGGACCCTCCGGGAAGCGCCGGTCGAGGGTATCGTAGCGGCAAGGCGGGTCCTCGTTTGATTCGGCGATCTATCGGCTTCCGGGTCACGGTCGGCGTAACGCTCACGCTGCTGGCGGCCTCCCTTGCTGTCGGCTGGCAGCTGCTGGTGGTGGGCGACCTTCGGCCAGTGGCCAAAGGCCTGAGCACCGTCCACTGGCTGCTCCTCATCCTCGGCACGCTCTTCTTCCTGCTCCTGATCGTAGGCCTGGTGCTGCTCTGTATCTGGCTGGTGCGCGAGATGCGGGTCAATCAGCGGCAGCAGGCCTTCCTCGACGCTGTCACCCACGAGATGAAGACGCCGCTGGCGTCGCTCCGCCTCTTCGTCGACACGCTCGGGCGACACGACCCACCGGCCGAGCGGCGCCACGAGTTCCTCGAGCGCATGGGGGAGGATCTCGATCGGCTCGACCGAACCGTGAATCAAGTGCTCGCTGCTGCCCGCGCAGAGGCCCGTGCAGAGCCCCGTCGCATTGATCGCACGGAGCTTCCCGCGCTGCTGGCGAGCTGCATCGCAGAGATCCGCTCGCGCCATAGCCTGCCCGAGCAGGCGCTGCGGCTCGAGACGCACGGTTTGGTGCGGGTACGGGGGGACGCGGCGGAGCTGGGCATGGTCTTCCGCAACTTGCTCGAGAACGCGGTCCAGTATTCGCAAGGGCCGGTGGATGTGCAGATCGCCGTCCGCGGGCCCGAGGACGGGAAGGTCTTGGTCGAGATCGCCGATCGCGGCATCGGCATCCCGCGCCGCGAACTGCGGCGCATCTTCGAGCGCTTCTACCGCGCCGGGCGCGACGTGCAGCGGCAGGTGGCCGGCCTCGGCCTCGGCCTGTACATCGTGCGCAGCCTCGTGCGCCGGCAGGGCGGCCGTGTCGTGGCGAGAAGCGAGGGGGAAGGGCAGGGCAGCCGCTTCGTCGTGACGCTGCAAGCGGCGCCTTTCAGCGCGGCCGAGGAGGCCTAGATGTCCCGCATCCTCGTCGTCGAGGACGAAGCCCATCTGGCCGAGGGCCTCCAGTTCAACCTCGAGGCCGAAGGCCACGAGGTGGAGATCGCCCCGGACGGGGTCGCGGCGGCGGCCCGGCTGGCCGAGGCCGAGCGACCCCTCGACCTCATGATCCTCGATCTGATGCTGCCCGGGATGAGCGGCTTCGAGGTGGCGCGCCGGGCACGCGCCGCCGGGAACTACGTTCCGATCCTGATCCTCTCGGCCAAGGACGATGCGGCAGACGTGGTCCGTGGGCTCGAAGAAGGCGGAGACGACTACCTCACGAAGCCCTTCCGACTCGAGGAGCTGCTGGCTCGCGTTCGCGGCCTGCTGCGGCGGCGGCGCTGGGATGGCGTGCCCCGCGAGGACGGGCTGCCGCGATCCTTGAAGTTCGGGCGCGTGACGGTGCACTTCGACCGCTTCGAGCTCGAGACGCCGTCCGGGACGATCCGCCTCACGACGCGGGAGATGGCCCTGCTTCGCGCGCTGGTGGAGCGTGCGGGCCAGGCCGTCACGCGCGGAGAGCTGCTCGAGGACGTCTGGGGTCTGCGGGCCGACACCAACACACGGGTCGTGGACAGCTTCATCGTGCGCCTGCGGCGGTATCTGGAGGACGACCCGGCGCGACCCCAGCACATCCTCTCGGTCCGTGGGCACGGCTACCGCTTCGTGCCCTGATCGAGTACCCGTAGGGCATGCCGCAGCGCAAAGTCTCGGAGCTGATGAGTCCCAGCGTCGTCTGCCTGACGCCGGAGATGACGGTCGCCGATGCGCAGAGCCTGCTGGCCTCGCGCCGCGTCAGCGGGGCTCCGGTCGTGGACGGCAGCGGGCACGCGATCGGCGTGATCTCCCAGAGCGATCTGGTGAACCACCAGACGCGGCGCATGACGGTGGGGCAGGCGGGCCGCTTCTACAGCGATGTGGACGAGTACCAGGACATCGCAGAGCTGCCGGTCGACCGCTCGCAGACACCCATCCGTGAGCTCATGACGCCGCACGTCTACAGCGTGAATCGTAACGACAGCGCCGCCACTGCGGCGAGCATCATGCGGGAGCATCGCATCCATCGCCTGCTCGTGACCGAGCGTGGCCGTCTCATCGGCGTCGTGTCGTCCCTCGACCTGCTCGCGGTGGTGGTCGAGGGAGGGTAGGTCCGACCCCTTGTCTCCCACCGCCCGCCCGTGCGAAGCTGACGGCATGGCGGACGCCCTGCGCATGCACGTGCTGCCGTCTCTGCGCGATCCGGCGCTCGTGCTGGCCTTCGCCGGCTGGAATGACGCCGGTGAGGCCGCCACCAGCGCCGCGCGCTTCGTCGCCGACGCGCTGCATGCCGTTCCGCTCGCCGAGATCGATGCCGAGGAGTTCTACGACTTCACGGTGCGGCGTCCCGTGGTGCGCCTCGACGCCGGCGCGCGCCGGCGCATCGAGTGGCCGCGCAACGAGTTCCTGCTCGCCTCGATGGATCCGGCGCGCGAGCTCGTGATCGGGATCGGCCCCGAGCCGCACCTGCGCTGGGGCGCCTTCACGGATCACATCGAGCGCCTCGCAGACCAGCTCGGCGTACGTCGGGTCGTGCTGCTCGGCGCCTTCCTGGCCGACGTGGTCTACTCGCGACCGGTGGGGCTCACGGGCTTCGCCAGCGCGCCCGATCTGCTGGACAAGCTCTGCGTGCCGCTCTCGAGCTACCAGGGGCCGACGGGAATCGTGGCGGTCGTCGCGGATCGTCTGATGCGGAGCGGGCGCGACGTGGTGAGCGTCTGGGCCGGCCTGCCGCATTACATCAGCATCTCTCCCAACCCGCGCGGCGCTCTCGCGCTGCTCGAGAAGCTGCGCGAGTTTCTCGGTCTCGAGCTCGACGAGACGCCGCTGCGGGTGGCGGCGGCCGAGTTCGAGGAGCGCATCTCGGCGCTGGTGGCGGCCGACCCGGAGATCTCCGAGTACGTGCGCCAGCTCAAACGCCGGGAGTTCGCGCAGTAGCCTGGGCGCCCGGGGCCCGGGCGCCGCTCCCGTTAGGGCGCGAGCTGTTACGGCGCGAGCTCGATCGACTCCTCGATCAGCATCACCGGGATGCCGTCATCCACCACGTAGAGCGCGCGGCCGTCCTCGCGCACGAGGGCGTCGCCGATCTCCTTCGCCACCGCGTCACCGCCGCGGTTGCGAAGGCGCCCGGCGCGAATCTCCGTGTTGAGGCGCTCAATCAATGCTGACGGCGCCGGCCTGACGGGCTGCTTCGTCTCCGGGCAGACCAGGATCTCGAGGAGCTCGTTGCTGATCGTCATCGGAGCAGGCCCGACGAGTAGTCGAGGATGCGCCGCGCCACGATCAGCTGGTTGATCTGCTGCGTGCCTTCGTAGATGTCGTTGATCTTCGCGTCTCGCATCCACTTCTCGAGCAATGTCTTTTGCGAATAGCCGATCGGGCCGAGGATCTCCACCGCCTTCTGGGTGATCTTGGTCACGGCGCGGCCGGCCTTGGCCTTGGCCATGGAGGCCTCGAGGTTGTTGCGTTTGCCGGTATTCAGCATCTTGGCCGAGCGCCAGGTGAGCAGCCGAGCCGCCTGCAGCTCCGCCTCCATGTCGATCACGTCGCGCTCGATCGATGTGAGCTCGAAGCGGGCAGCGTCGTAGCGGATCGAGACGCCCTGGCGCGCCAGCTCTTGCTTCACGAAGTCGAGAGCCGCCCGGCCAACGCCTACCGCCATCGCCGCCACGATCGGTCGGCTGGCGTCGAAGGTCGCCATGGCGCCCTTGAAGCCCTTATCCCCCGTCTTGCTGGGGTCGGCCTTTCTCACCTCGGCGCTGCCGAGCAGGTTCTCCCTCGGCACGCGGCAGCTCTCGAAGATCAGCGTGGCGGTATCCGAAGCGCGAATGCCGAGCTTCTTCTCGCAGTTCACGAGCTTCATTCCGGGTGTGCCGGCCTCGACGACGAACGACTTGATGCCGCCGCGGCCCGCCGACTTATCCACGGTCGCCCAGACCACCACGAAGCCGCCGGGGTAGGTGGCGGCCGCCTCGCCGGCGGTGCAGAAGACCTTGGTGCCGTTCAGCACCCACTCGTCGCCCTCGAGCGTTGCCGTGGTCGTGATCGCGGCGGCGTCGGAGCCGGCCCCCGGCTCGGTGATGGCCATGGCCCCCCACTTCGGCTCACCCTCTCCGTTGAAGGGGCCCATGAACCGGGCCTTCTGCTCGTTGGTCCCGGCCGCGCTCACGGCCGAGCCGCCGAGGCCGGGGCCGGGGATGCGCCGGTAGAGGCCGGCATCGCCCCAGCACAGCTCCTCGGCCTGGACGCAGATCTTCACAAAGCCGTCGTCGGGACCGTCGAGCTTCGCGGGCGCCGTCGACTGGCTGCGGTCCCACATGAAGCGTATGAACTCCCACGGCATCTCGTGCTCGCGGACGTCGTACTTGCGGGAGATCGGCCGCATCTGCTCCTCGGCGATGCGGTGGTAGAACGCTCGGGATTTTTCCGTGTTCTCGGTCGGCTCGAAGGAGATCGCCATGGTCCCTCCATCAATTGGCTTGAAGGTCGGCTAGACCAGCGTCAGGGCTTCGAAGAGTGCGAAGCCACGCGCATTGCGAAGGTGGAGTTCGGGCAGATAGTCGCGGATGTAGCCGTAGCCGCCGAAGACCTGCACGGCGCCGTCGGCCACTTCGAGGGCTACGCGCTGCGCCTGGTGCCGCGCCAGCGCAGCCTCGCGCGTCGCATCCTGGCCCTGATCGAGTTTCCACGCGGCCTCCCACACCAGGAGCCGCAAGCCGTCGATCTCGATGGCCATGTCGGCCAGTAGGAAGGCGATGGCCTGCCGCGTGGCGATCGGAGCGCCGAAGGTCTGGCGCTGCTTCGCGTAGTCACGCGAGACCTCGAAGGCTGCCCGCGCCACGCCCACGGCCATGGCCGCCAGACCCACGCGCCCGCGGTTCACGATCGCGCGCACGTCGCAGCCTGCCTCGCCACCGAGCTTCGCCGAGGCGGGAACGCGAACGCCCGCGAGCGTGAGCTCGACGCTCGGCAGCGCGCGCACGCCCATGTTCTGCTCGGGAGTGGCCGTCATGCCCTTTGCGGCGCGCGGCAAAAGGAAGACCTGCGCACGGCTCGCTTCGGTGGCCGTCACCAGCACGGTCTCGCCGCCGTCCTGCCAGGGAACGAAGCATTTCTGGCCTTCGAGCACGAACTCGCCGCCCTCTCGCCGTGCCGTCGTCGCGGGCTTGAAGGGATCGTTCCGAAAGCTCGGCTCCACCAGCGCGAGCGAGCCAGGCACGAACGATTGCGCCACGAATTGCGGCAGGAGCGTCTGCTTCTGCTCGACGCTGCCGAAGTCGGCCACAGGCAATGCGGCCAGCGTCGGGGACTGGATCGCAAGCGCGAGGCCGAGGTCGCCCCATGCCAGCTCCTCGGCGATCAGCGCGCCGGTCACGGCGCTGCGAGCGCCTCCGCCGCCGAATTCCTCAGGCAGCGCGTTCGCCGTGAAGCCGAGCTCGTGGGCTCCCGCCAGCAGCTCGGGATCGATCTTTGCCGCCTCCTCGCATTCGCGCGCCTTCGGCCGGATCTCGTTCGTCGCGAACTGCCGGACGGTCTCGAGGATGAGCTGCTGCTCCTCGCTGGGCTCGAAATCGAGCATCAGATTCTCTCCAGGATCGTCGTGATCCCCATGCCGCCGCCGATGCACATGGTGACGAGGCCTGTCGTCTTGTTCCGCCGCTCGAGCTCGTCGAGCACGGTGCCGATCAGCATGCCGCCGGTGGCGCCGAGCGGATGGCCGAGGGCGATCGCGCCGCCGTTTACGTTCACCGTCTCGGGATCCATGCCGAGATCGCGGATCACCTTGAGCGGGATCGCGGCGAAGGCCTCGTTGATCTCGATCAGGTCGATGTCCTTCATCGTCATGCGCGCCTTGGCAAGGCAGCGTTTCGTGGCCGGCACCGGCGCCGTCAGCATGATCACGGGCTCGTCGCCGGCCGTCGCGGTGGCCACGAGCCGGGCCCGGGGTCGTAGGCCGTGGGCCTTCGCGTACGCAGGCGAGGCCAGCAGCACGGCGGAGGCGCCG
>CAYGXT010000194.1:0-6210 GCA_964353695.1 uncultured Myxococcaceae bacterium | reverse complement strand
TGGTCTTCGAGCTGGGCCTGCGGGCCAACGGGCCGCCGCTGCTGCGGGCCCGCGCTGGGGATGTGCTGCTCTCGGTTTGAGGCCGGTGGAGAGGTGCCGCGCCTTCAGGTAGCGCCGGTGGACTTCGCGCTGCCGCCAAGGCTCGATGAAGTTGACCGCGAGCTCGAGGGTGTCGTGGGAGGTCCCGAGCCGCGCGCCCTACCGAAGCGGCGGATCGAAGCGCACCGCGTCGCCGATCTGCCAGCCGCGCGCGCTGACCGTGCCGGCCACGACTTCGAGCACGGTATCGGCCGGCTCCTTCGGCTCGACAGTCGGGAGCGCGTCCATGATGGACGCTCCGGTCCGCGGCGCCGGCACGAAGCGCGAGAAATCCACGATCCGGCCCTCGCGGATCCAGACGATGTCGATGTCGAAGCGCATGCCCTTCATCCAGAAAGCCATGCGACGCGGCTCGGTGTAGGGGAAGAGCATGCCGGTGCCGGGGGCGAGGCCGTCACGGCCGCCGAGGCCCCGGCTTTGTTCCTCGGCCGTGCGCGCCACCTCGGCGACGACGCGCTGGCCGCGAATGCTGACCGTCGTGCGCTCGCGCAGCGGCGCGGCATCCTCCCCTTGCGCGGGCGCGCCGGCGCCGGCGAGGCCGAGGCAGAGCAGGGCTTGGAGGGCGCGGCGTCGGGGAGTCACGGCGCGGGAGCGTAGCGGCCTTCGGGTATGCTGCGGGCTCGAGCCAAAGGGAGGCCCCATGCCCGTTCGATTCGATGCGCTCCTGGGAGAGGCGAAGGCCCTGCTGCCCGATTGCGTGGCGCTGCGCCGCCGCCTCCACGCTCATCCCGAGCTCGGCCTCGAGCTGCCGGAGACACAGAAGGCCGTGCTCGAGGCGCTGGCCGGCCTCGACCTCGAGATCGAGACGGGGGGCAAGACCAGCGCCGTCGTCGCCACGCTGCGCGGCGCGAGGCCCGGTCCGACTTTGTTGCTGCGAGCCGATATGGACGCGCTGCCGCTGAAGGAGGAGACCGGCCTCGACTTCGCCTCCACGTGCGAGGGCGCGATGCACGCCTGCGGCCACGACTCCCACGTGGCGATGCTGGCGAGCGCCGCGCGGCTGCTGGCCTCCCGCCGTTCCGATTTTTCCGGTTGCTTGAAGTTCCTGTTCCAGCCGGGAGAGGAGGGCTTTGGCGGCGCCCGCATCCTGATCGAAGAGGGCTTGCTGGCGCGCGAGCCGCGGGTGGATGCGGCCTTCGCGATCCACATCGATCCGTCCACAGCTTGCGGCGCCATCGCTGGCCGGCCTGGCTCGATCCTCGCGGCGGCAGACTTGATCTCCATTGACCTCAAGGGCAGGGGCGGGCATGCCTCTATGCCTCACCTGGCGCTCGATCCGATTCCGGCGGCCTGCGAGCTGGTGCTCGCGCTGCAGGCGCTGGTGACGCGCCGGGTCGACGCCTTCGATCCGGTGGTGCTCACGATTGCGCGGCTGCAGGCGGGCACGGCGGCCACTGTCATCCCGGCAACGGCGAACCTGCTCGGCACGCTGCGCTCGGTATCGGAAAAGGCGCGCAGCGCCATGCACGAGGGCATCCGTCGTGTCGCCGAGGGCGTGGCCGCGGCCCACGGCCTCGAGGTGATGGCGCACGTCGTCTCGGGCTATCCCGTGACGGTGAACGATCCGGGCTTCGCCGGCTTCGCGCGTGGCGTGGCAGCGGAGCTGGTCGGGAGCGAGCGGGTGATCGACCTGCCCACGCCGATCATGGGCGCCGAGGACTTCGCCTTCGTGCTGCGCGAGGTGCCGGGCGCGATCGTCTTCCTCGGTGCGAGGCCGCAGGGCCGCGAGAGCGGGCCGCTGCACTCGAACCGGATGGTGCTGGACGAATCGGCGTTCGCGACGGGGATCGCGCTCCACGCTGCCATGGCGCTGCGCTACCTCGAGAGCAGCGGGCGCCTCGAAGCGGCAATCTCGGCGGCATGAAGCTTCCGCCGGACGCCTGGCGCACGCTCTACAACGTCGCGGACGCGCTCCAGCCGGCGCCCGAGGGCAGCGTCGCCGTCGACCTCGCGCCGGCCGTGGAGGCCGGCCTCAAAAGCCCCGCCGAGGTGCGTGCACTTCGGCGCACACTGCGCTGGCTCGAGCTCGAGACGCGTCTGCGTCGTGCCCCGAGGCGAGGCTTCTGCTGGCTCTCGCGTGAAGAGCGGCGCGCCGCTCTCGCGCAGCTTCAGCGCAGCCCCTTTGCCTGGCGCCGGCGGGCCTTCGTGCGGCTCGCAGCGGTCGTGGACTCGGCGCTCGCGCCTCATTCCTTGCCGGGGGCGTAGTACTCGAAGTCGACCAGGTTCTCGCGCAGGTAGTCGCGCAGTCGCGACACCACCCGCGCCTCGAGCTGACGCACTCGCTCCCGCGAGACGCCGAACTCGGCCCCCATCTGCTGCAGCGTACGGGGCTCCTCGGCCAGGATCCGCTGCTCCACGATCTGGCGGTCACGCGCCTCGAGGCCGTCCGCGAAGGCGTGCACCTTCTCGAGGAAGACCCGGCGCAGCTCTGCGTCGGCCACGCGCTCCTCGGTGCTCTCACCGCCGCTGGCCAGGAAGTCACCGAAGACCGCGCTTCCCTCTCCGTGCCGAACCGGCGCGTCGAGAGAGAGGTCGCTCTCGGAGAGGCGCTGCTCCATGTCGCGCACGTCGTCCTCGGAGACGTCGAGACGCTCGGCGATCAGCTTCGGCTCCACGTCGAAGCCCTGCGCCTCGAGTGCGCGCTTCTCCTTGTTGAGGCGGAAGAAGAGCTTGCGCTGCGCGCGCGTGGTGCCGAGGCGAACCAGGCGGATGTTGTCGAGCAGGTACTTGAGGATGTACGCGCGAATCCAGTAGGCCGCGTAAGAGGAGAGCTTCACACCTTGATAGGGGTCGTAGCGTTTGACGGCCTGCATCAGGCCGACGTTCCCCTCCTGGATCAGGTCGAGGACGTTGGTCCAGGCGCGCCGGTACTCCATCGCGATCTTCACGACGAGGCGCAGGTTCGCGAGGACGAGCAGCCGGGCCGCGTCCACATCGCCTTCCTCGACCAGCCTCACGGCGAGACGGTGCTCCTCCTCGCGCGGGAGAGGCGGATGTCCCCGCAGCTCCGAGAAGTAGCGGCTGAGGCCGTCCCTGCGCTCGAGCGCGCGGCCAGGCGCCGCCGGCAACGCCGGCTGCCTGTCGGGAATCTCGCTCTCCTGGGGGGGATCCGAGGTCAACCGGGCACTCCTCAGTCCTCGGCGGGAGGGTAGCGCCAGCGTCCGGCGGCTACAGCGAGTCAAAAAAGAAAGGCGGAGCCGGCCAGGCCGACCCCGCCCGATGTCGAGGCGGATCGAGGCAGGGAAGCCCTAGACCACCTTCTTGGCCCAGGAGGCGCACCAGCCCGTAAGGCAGACGCTCTTGCCCACGAAAAGCAAGCAGACACCCGTCTTTCCGTCGGGGTTTGCCGTGTTGAACATGCAGGTCAAACAGGTGTCAGCGACCACCTTGCGCGCCGGACTCTTCTTCGCGTCGCAGAAGTATCCGAGAGCCGTGGCCGTCGGATCCTTCTCGTCCAGAATAGGCAGATCGGCTGCGCGGGCTTCGCGGGCCAGCAGCGACGACGCGAACGGAGCAGAGGCGAGCCCCAGCGCCGCAAGCTTTAGCAGACGACGCCGTTCGCCGTCGGGGGTGCCGGTCGAGCGAGACATGAAAACCTCCTGTTGAGGAACCCGCGCGGGTGTATAGCAGCCGCCCACGGCGCGGCCACGAGCAGGCCTTTAGGGCCGGGTGCGGTAGGAGCGCATCCACTCGGCCAGCAGTCGCACTCCCACGCCGGTGGCCCCGCGCGGCTGGCAGGGCAAAGGCTTGTCGACGTAGGCCGTGCCCGCGATGTCGAGGTGCGCCCAGGGCGTCTTCTCGACGAAGCAGGAGAGAAAGGCCGCCGCGGTGATGGCGCCACCGTCGCGACCTCCCGTGTTCTTGAGGTCGGCCACCTCGCCTCGGATCGCTTCGCGGTGATCGTCCCAGAGTGGCATGCGCCAGAGCCGCTCCGCCGTCGCCTCGCCGGCCTGCGCCAGGCGCCCGGCCAGGCGATCATCGTTCGAGAAGAGCCCCGAGCACCACTTGCCGAGGGCCACGACGCAGGCTCCCGTCAGGGTCGCGAGATCCACGATGGCTTCGGGAGCGTACTCGGTGCGCGCGAAGTGGAGGGCGTCCGAGAGCACGACCCTCCCCTCGGCGTCGGTGTTGAGGATCTCGACGGTTTGCCCCGACGCCGTCGTGAGCACGTCGCCGGGCCGATACGCCGTAGCGCTCGGCAGGTTCTCGGCAGCCGCGATCACGCCCACGACGTGAAGCGGGATCTCGAGCAGCGCGGCGGCGCGAAGCGCGCCCACCACGGTCGCTGCGCCCGACATGTCGTGCTTCATCTCGTGCATCGCGGCCGCGGGCTTGATCGAGATGCCGCCGGAGTCGAACGTGATGCCCTTGCCGACGATGCAGACCGTGGGACGCGCGGCGCTGCGGCGAGCAGCCGCACTCCGGGGCTTCGTGGGCGCGTTGTGCTCGAGCACGATCAGGCGGGGCGGGTTTGCGCTGCCCTGGCCGACGCCGAGCAGGCCGCCCATGCCGCGCTTCCGAAGCTCGGGCACGGCCAGTACGCGGCAGGCGAGGCCGCACTCGCGCGCCACCTTCTCCGCCGCGCGCGCAAGGGCTGCCGGCGGCAGCACGTTGGCCGGCTCGTTCGAGAGGTCTCGCGCGATGTTCTGAGACTCCGCCAGCACGACTCCGCAGCCCGCGGCCTGCCGCGCGGCGCGAAGCTCGTCCGTGCGCTCGAAGAGCAGGGTGAAGCTTGCGATCTCGGCCGGCACCTCCTCGCGCTTCGTCTTGTAACGGTCGAAGCGGTAGCCCGCGAGCACGGCGCCCTCGGCCAGCGCCTGGGCCTGCGCGGGAGGCCGCAGCCGGCGCAGCGCGGGCACCAGGAAGGCCACGCGCGCTGCGCGCTTGCCCTGGGCGATGCCGATCGCGATGCCGGCGGCGCGCCGAAGCCCATCAGCCTGGACCCCGCTCTCCGCGCCCAGGCCGAGTAGGAGCACGCGGCGCACGGAGGCGCCGGCCTCGCCGTGGACGAGGAGAGTCTCGGCCTTCTTGCCACGGAAGTCGCCGCTCGAGAGGGCAGCCGTGAGTTTGCCGCCGAGCGCTCGTTCGAGCGCCACGAGTCGGGGCGGCAGCTTCCAGTGTGCGGGATCCAGAGCGAACAGCGGCAGCACCAGCAGGTCGGCTTCGGCGCTCGCCGGCTCTCGCGATTCAACCTTGATTTGCATGGAGTCTCCTCGTCTAGAGGGGGAGTTGCTTGCGGCCTGTTCGCGCTTCCCTACACTTCGCGACGGCTTCGTACCGAGAGGTGCTTCGAACCGAAGATGGGCCTCATTCTCGCCGGGACTGCCTTGGGGGGGCGTCTCGCGGGCCTCAACATGATCGATCTGATTTTGCAGGCCAGCTGGATCGCGCAGCTCGTGCTCCTCCTGCTGGCTGTGATCTCGATCGTGTCGTGGGCCGTGATCGTCTTCAAGTGGCGCGAGCTGCGCCGTGCGACGCAGGATAGCGAGGCATTCCTCGAGGTGTACCACGAGGGCTCGCTGGACCGCGCCTACGCGGCCGCACGCCAGCTCGACGGCAGCCCGCTCGCCGTGATCTTCCTGGCCGGCTACGCCGAGGCTGGACGCATCTCGCGCTACGCCGACAAGCCGGCGGCGCGCGGGCTCGAGGAGCCGCAGCTGCGCCGCGTGGTGCGGGAGATCGAATGGACGGCCTCGCGGCAGGGGCTGCGCCTCGAGCGTGGGCTGTCGCTGCTCGCGACCGCCGGCAGCGCGAGCCCCTTCATCGGACTCTTCGGCACCGTGATCGGCATCATCAACTCCTTCCACAACATCGGGCAGGCGGGGACTGCGAGCCTTGCGGTCGTGGCGCCGGGCATTGCCGAAGCGCTGATCGCCACGGCCGTGGGCCTGTTCGCCGCGATTCCCGCCACCATCGCCTACAACTTCTTCGTGGGGACGCAGCTTCGGGCGCTCACGACCGCGATCGAGCTCTTCGGTGTGCAGTTCCAGGACGACCTGCGGCGGGTGGGGGCTGTGCTCGAGGCGCCGCCCGTGCGCCGCGCCGGCGGCTAGAGCCTCGTGGGCGCCTCGCTCCAAGGCGGCGTAAACCGTCCGCTCGCTGAGATCAACG
>CAYGXT010000193.1:0-6216 GCA_964353695.1 uncultured Myxococcaceae bacterium | reverse complement strand
TGGCCGCCGGCGGCTTCGTCTTCGGCGGCGGTAGCCTGGCCGCACTCTGGCAGCCCGCGGAGTACATCGTGATCCTGGGCACGGCGTTCGGCGCGCAGCTGATCGCGCAGCCGCCGGCTGTCCTGCTCGAGACCGCTCGCCAGCTCCTCTTCATCGCCCGACGGATGCCGGGGCGGGGCGACTACCTCGAGCTCCTCGTCATGCTCGCGAGCCTGTTCAACTTCGCGCGCAAGGAAGGGCTCATCAGCCTCGAGCCGCATATCGAGAGCCCTGCGGCCTCGCCCATCCTGAGCGCATACCCCGGGCTGCTGCAGGATTCCCGCGCGCTCGGCTTCCTCACGGATACGCTCGAGCTCATCACCTCGGGAAGCGCCATCAGCGTTCACGACTTCGAATCTCTGCTCGATCTCGACATCGAGGCGCGTCACGAGCACGACCTGATGCCGGCGCGCGTCCTCTCGACCATGGCGGATGCCTTTCCGGGCATCGGCATCGTGGCGGCCGTACTCGGCATCATCATCACCATGAACCACATGGACGGCCCGCCCGCAGAGATTGGCCGCAATGTGGCTGCCGCGCTGGTGGGTACGCTGCTCGGCGTGCTCATCTCCTACGGCTTCTTCCAGGGCCTTGCCACGAACCTCGAGAACAAAGCCGCCGGCAGCAGGACGTTCCTGGTGGCGCAGAAGCAGGTGCTGGTGGCGATCCAGCGCGGCGCGTCGCCTTCGATCGCGGTAGAGCTCGCACGCCGTTCGCTGCCGGACGACGTGCGGCCGACCTCCCGCGAGCTCTACGAGGCCTGCCGTGCGCGAAAGTAAGACGCCGCGGACGCCGCGACGGGAAGGCCTATGTCCGACGATCTGCATCCGGTCGTCGTGAGACGGTCCCAATCGTCCATCGGGCGCATCGGCGGCGCGTGGAAGGTGGCCTACGCCGACCTCGCCATCGCCATGATGGCCCTCTTCCTCGTGCTCTGGCTCGGCAATCAGGATGCCGCGGTTCGCAAGTCGGTGGCGCAATACTTCCAGGACCCGATCGGTTTCCAGCGGGGCGTCGAAGGCGGGAGATCTCCTCTCGGCGGCGCGGGCTCCGGCAACGGGCCCATCGATGGGCTGCTGAGCGCGCCGCGTCCCAAGCGGCCCGCGCCTGCCCGTGAGGCCCTCGACCGCGCAGCAACGCAGCTCCGCAGGACGCTCGAGGCGATGCCGTCCTTCCGCGCGCTCGGCCGCTTCGCCCGGCTCGAGCTGTCGGAGGACGGTCTGCGGATCGATCTGGTCGAGCAGGAAGGCTCCTCTTTCTTCGCGCGCGGTGGCCGCGAGCTCTCGCCGGATGGCGCCGAGATCGTGCGCGCCATCGGACACGAGCTGGGCTTGCTCGGGAGCAGTGTCGTGCTGGAGGGGCATACGGACTCCGCACCGTTCCGAGGCGAGGACGGGTACTCGAACTGGGAGCTCTCGGCCGATCGCGCGAACAGCGCGCGCCGCGCTCTCGAGGCCGGGGGCGTCGCGCCAGAGCAGGTGAAAGCCGTGCGTGGCTACGCTGATCAGCGCCTGCAGCTGCCGGAATCGCCGTCGGATCCGCGCAACCGTCGGGTTGCGATCCTCGTGTCTGCGAAGCCTGCGGCACCCGAAAGATCGCTGCGCCCTACACAGGAATGACGCCACCGCGGCCTCTGGCGCCCGCCGGGCTCGAGCTCGGCGTCTGCTGCGTTCCGAGAGCGAGCCGCGCGAGGGCGCGCGTCGCGCCTCGCCGCAGGCCTTCGTCCCGAGAGGACGCAGCGAGCGCCTGGAGCTGTTCGATGCTGCCAGCGGGCAGGCAGGCCGGGTCGGCTGCGCCGAGCTCGCCGAGGGCCAGCGTGGCGATGCGGCGGCTGGCGGGGTCGTCGTGGGCATCGCCGTCGAGCACTTCGAGCAGCCGCTCCAATACGAAGGCGGGAGGATCCAGCAGCGAGGCCATCGCCGTGAGCGCTGCGCGCCGTACGCTCGCGTCGTCGTCGTGCGTGGCCTGCACCAGCGTTCGTGCGCATTCCGGGAGATCCGGGGCGAGCTCGCGCAGTGCGAAGACCGCCATGCGCCGCACGGGTGGACGCTCATCCGTGCGTGCGAGGCCGAGCAGGATCCCGAGCACCTCCGGGTGCAGCCGCCCGGCATCCACAAGCAGCCGCGCAGCCGTCCAGCGCACGTCGCCATCGCGCTGGCCGAGCGCCTCCACCAATGCCGGGATGAGCATCGGGCCGGGCGGAGTGAGTCGCGCCAGCGCGGCGGCGGCCCCGAAGCGACGCCCAGCGTCCTGGCTTCGGAGCGCGCGTCGCAGCACCTCGTCCACCGAGCGGTCGAGACGGCCGAGCGCTACGAGCGCCTCGCCTGCCGCACGGCAGACCTCGCGTACGGGGTCTGCGAGCGCCTCGCCGAGGGCGTCGATCAAGAGCGTAGCGCTGGGATCGTCCACGGCCGCACGGCAGGCCGCGAGGCGCCCGGCCGGATCTGCGCTGCGCAGGCCTTCGAGCACGGGATGGCTCACGCCGCGCTCCAGCGATCCGCGAGCGCAGACGCCGCGCCCTCGCGATGTGCGAGACCCTCGCGCTCGAGCTTCAGAAGATGAGCCGTGACCGAGTGCGCCGCAGCCGCGTGCAGCACGGCCGGTATGTCGGTGTAAACGCGTCGCACGATCTCGGAAACGAGCGAGGGATTCGGCCCCAGCGCCGCCAGGATCTGTGCCTCTCGCTGGCGGCGGTGCGCCAGGTACTCGCGCAGTTTCGCGTGGCCGTCCGTGATGCACGGGCCGTGGGCAGGGTAGATGCGGCCGGGTGGCTCGGTGAGAAGACGTTCGAGGGAATCGAGGTAGAGCTGGAGATCGCCTCCCTCCAGGGGGATCACGGTGGTGCCGACTCCCAGCACGTTGTCCCCCGAGAACAGGGCAGGCTCCTGCTCCAGCGCGAAGCAGAGATGGTCCGATGCGTGGCCCGGAGTGAAGATCGCGCGCAGCGTGGCGCCGTCGGTCTCGATGCTTTGGCCGTCGGTGATCGCCGTCATGCCCGCCGCTGCCGCCCCGGGCAAGACGAGCTTCGAGACCCGGAGCGGCCCGAAGCGTGACTGCACGTCGCCGAGCCCGCCGATGAGATCGACGTGAGCGTGCGGGAGCACGATCTCCTGCAGACCTTCAGCGCCGGCACGCGCCAGGGCGCGCTCGAGCACGGGCAGATACTCGGGCTTGCCCTGGCCCGTATCGACGAGAATGCGGCGCGGACCGTTGCCGACGAGGTAGGTGTTGGTGCCCGGCCCCGAGAAGAGCCCGGGGTTCATGCCGAGCGCCACCGTGACGAGCTCGGACCACACGCTCACCTCGGGCTGCGTGAGCCCGATCATGGTGGGCGAGGCGGCAGAAGAGGCGCCGCTGCTGTCGCCACTCATGGCCTAGTCTCCTGCGACCATCATGCTCGCGACGCGAAGGGTTGGTGCGGCGACGCTGCCGAGCCACAGCAGATCGCTGCCTACGGCGTCCACCGCTTCGAGCATCGCTCCCAGGTTGCCCGCGATCGTGACTTCCTCCACGGCGTGCACCGGACGGCCGCCCTCGATCCACATCCCCGCCGCACCGCGCGAGAAGTCGCCGGTCACCGGACTAAAGCCCTGGCCGATGAGAGAGGTCACGAGAAAGCCGCGCTCCGTGCTGCCGACGATCTCCTCGGGTGCCGTCGCTCCGGGCTCGAGCCAAAGGTTCGTGCTCGAGACGCCGGGCGCACTCCCCGCGCTGCGTGCGGCGCTGCCCGTGCTTGCCAGGCCGAGCTTGCGTCCGGAGTAGCTGTCGAGGAGCCAGCTCGCAAGGCGGCCACGCTCGAGAAGGACGTTTCGCCGCGTCGGGAGCCCTTCGCCGTCGAAGGGCCTGCTGCCAAGACCTCCCGGGAGGCGGCCGTCATCCACCAGGGTGATGAGCTCGCTTGCGATGCGCTCGCCGAGGCGTCCTGCCAGGAAGGAACTCTCGCGATAGACAGCGTAGCCGCTCACGCAGCCGACGATCTGGCGCAGCAGGCTCGAAGCGGTGACGGGATCGAAGATCACCGGCACTTCGCAGGTGGCAACGCGGCGCGCGCCGAGGCGGCGAAGCGCCCGCTCCGCCGCGCGTCGGCCGACATCTTCCGGGGAGAGCAGACGCGCGAGCGTGCGCCCCACCGTCCACCAGCTGTCGACCTGCATGGCGCCGTTCTCGCTCGCGATCGGCATGGCTGCGAGCTGGTGAGTGGCCGCCTCGTACTCGCCGAGGAAGCCCGCGCTGTTGCCGTAGGCGACGCGGCTGAAGCGCGAGCTGGCCTCGGAGCCCTCGGAGTTGGTGATGCGCGGGTCCACGGCGCGGGCCGCCCGCTCGGCGCGGCGGGCGCTCTCGATGTGCGCCTCCACGCCGGTCTCGCGGTCGGCCGGGTCGAAGAGACCGAGCTCGGGGAGTTCGGCCTCGAAGCCGCCTTCCGGAAGCCCCGCTGCAGGATCTTCGGCGGTGGTCCTCGCCAGGGCGACGGCCTCGCGCGCCATGCGCTCGATGCTCTCGCGAGCGAGATCGCTGGTGGATGTGATGGCCGAGCGCAGTCCCTTGCCGCCCACAGCGAAGGCTCGAATGCCGAGCGTTCGCTGGTGTGCCTGCGTCACGAAATCGATCTCTTCAGCGCGGACGCGCGTCTCGACGCCGCTGCTGTCGACGAGGACGGCATCGGCCGCCACGGCACCGGCGGCACGTGCCGCCACGAGGGCCTGCTCGATTTGCACCACGAGTTCGCTCATCGCTCGGTCCCGCCCACCGTGAGCGAATCGACGCGGAGCGTTGGCAGGCCGACACCCACCGGCACGCTCTGGCCGTCCTTGCCACAGGTGCCGACGCCGAGATCGAGAGCGAGGTCATTCCCGATGCGCGAGACGCGCTTCAGCACGTCAGGCCCGTTGCCGATCAGCGTCGCACCCTTGACCGGGGCCCCGAGGCGGCCGTTCTCGATGCGGTAGGCCTCGCTCGCGCTGAACACGAACTTTCCGTTGGTGATGTCCACCTGCCCGCCGCTGAAGGAGACGGCGTAGAGGCCCTTCGAGACCGAGCGCAGGATTTCCCCGGGATCGTCGGGGCCGGCGAGCATGAACGTATTCGTCATGCGTGGCATCGGCAGGTGCGCATAGCTCTCGCGGCGGCCGTTGCCCGTGGGCTCCACGCCCATGAGCCGCGCGTTGAGGCGATCTTGCAGATAGCAGCATAGGATGCCGTTCTCGATCAGCACTGTACGCCGCGTCGGCGTTCCCTCGTCATCGACGTTGAGCGAGCCACGCCGCTCGGGGATCGTGCCGTCGTCGATCACGGTGACGCCAGGAGCCGCAACGCGCTGGCCGACGCGGCCTGAGAAAGCCGAGGTCTGCTTGCGATTGAAGTCGCCCTCGAGTCCGTGGCCCACGGCCTCGTGCAGCAGGATCCCCGGCCAGCCCGGGCCGAGCACCACATCCATGGTGCCAGCGGGGCAAGGCACGGCGTCGAGGTTGAGGGTCGCAATGCGTACCGCCTCGGCCACGACGGGCTGCCAGTGGGCGGGGCAGAGCAGGCGGTCGAGGGCGTAGCGGCCTCCCATGCCCTGGTAGCCGACCTCGCGCCGCCGGCCCGATGCATCTGCCGCAATCACCTGCACGTTGAGCCGCACCAGGGGGCGGACGTCCCCGACCAGCGTGCCGTCGCTCGCCGCCACCAGCACCACGCGGTGTTGGCAGACGAGGCTCGCCATCACCTGCCGCACGCGCGAGTCGAGGCGCCGGGCATGGGCGTCGATGGCCTCGAGCAGCTCGACCTTGAGCTGGGCCGGCACCTCGGTTGCGGGCAATGAGACAGGGTAGAGGTCGCTCGCGGGCCTTCCCGTACCGCGCACCGTTACCGCTCCCGGCGCCCCGGGGTGCTCGGAGATCGCGCGTGCCGTGCCCGCCGCGACGCGCAGGCTCTCGAGGCTGATCTCGTTCGTGTGCGCATAGCCCTGGCGCTCGCCGGCCTGTACCCGTACGCCGACCCCTTGCACTCGGTGGCAATCACCGCTTTTCACGATCCCTTCCTCGAGCACGACGGAATCTTCGGTCGAGTATTCGAAGAAGAGGTCTGCATGATCGGCACGCCGCTCGAGGGTCGAGCTGAGCGCGACGCCCAAGCTCCGCTCGCCCATGCCGAAGCGCTGCTCGAAAAAGCGGAGGGGAGCGCTCTCGGCGGGCG
>CAYGXT010000192.1:0-6222 GCA_964353695.1 uncultured Myxococcaceae bacterium | reverse complement strand
AGATGGCGCGCCTTGGCCCGGCCGGCAGCGCGGTGGCCAACGCGTTTCGCGACGGCCTTCTCTCCCCGAAGCAGACCTACCTCGTCTCGGAGGCCGTGCCTCCCGCGCAGCAGCCGGAGGCCATCGTCTTCGCGCAGGGCGTGACGCTGCGACGGCTCGAAGACGAGCTCGGCGCTCGCGATACCGCACGCGATGTCATCACCTTCGCGGCATCCACGCCGCACTATGCGCTGCAGTTGGCGTGCACCGGAGGGGCTCCTCTTCGAGCTGGGTCTGCGTGCCGCAGGGCCGCCGCTGCTGCGGGCCCGCGCCGGGGACGTGCTGCTCTCGGCGTGAGGCGCCGCCCCGCTGCGGCGGGGCCAAGTGTCCAGGTCTGGCGTCGGCCCGCGAAAGGAGCCGCCGGGAACAAGCGGAGAGGGTGCACGCAGTCGAACACCTGTCGGTGGCGAGCACGCCTCCACGAGGGAGTCGACGAGGCAGATCACGGCTTGCAGAAGTCGTTCCCCTGCTGCGCGGACTCGAGTCGATCTGAAGCGGGGAGGACGCTACTCCCTGCCCACCAGCTCGTCGGCCGTGCGCCGCAATAAGTCGCACTTCTGCTGCAGCGTCGACTTCGGGCCGAGCGTGACGCCTAGGAGAAAGAAGCGGGCGCTCTGCGATCACGTCCGATAAGCAATCTGAGAAATATCCCCCGTGGGAGAGCCTGCCCCTCCAATGGCGGCGCCGCGAGTGATCCGAGGCTTCGGCTGCTGGTAGGCGGCCGCGCGCTCGGACTGATTACCAGCGGCGACCATTCAGGCTACAATTTCGGCGCCATCGTCTTCGAACTGAGCGGCGCGGCCAGTGCGGCCTGGGTGTATGCGGGCCTGCGGCGGAGCGATGCGCGGTGAGCAGCCTCCGCGAATGTATCGGCCGGATCTTCGTCCGCGACAGAACAAGAACGTAGGCGCTGGTAACGATGAAAAAGAGCGGCACGCTCCATCGGCTGCAGTTCCCTTGAGGCCCTCCGACGCACGCGAGCGGCCCGATCGATCGACCTCGGCAGCGCCGGATGCTCAAGGAATCGCGTGCTCTTCCTTGAGTCGCGTGATGGCCTCCCAGTCGTAGCCGAGCTCGAGCAGGATCTCCTCGGTGTGTTGACCGAGCTCGGGAGCGTTGGAGCGGGGCGCCCAGCGCGTGTCGGAGAAATCGACCGGCGAGGCCACCATGCGGGCAGTGCCGCCTTCCGCCAGCGGCACATCGACGAACGCGCCGCACGCGATCGCCTGGGGGTCCGTGATGACCTCGTCGGTGGACTGCACCGGCGCCCACCACACGCCCTCGCGATCGAAGATTTCGGCCCACTCGGAAGCGGTCTTCGACGAGAACGCCTCGTCGAGTATGCGGACGAGCTCAGCGCAGTGCTCCCGGCGTCCGGTGAGATCGCGGAACCGCGGGTCGTCGAGTAACTCGGGGCGTTCGATCGCGCGCACGAGATCCGGCCACAAGCGATCGCCCTGGAGGCCGAGGAGCCAGAACCAACGGCCGTTGCTGCCCCGATAGCAACTGAGCATCGGATTGGGTGTGGCCGTTCGGGTCATCGGTATGGCCGGAATGCCCATCCGCAACATGATGTTCGTGTCCCATCCGACGGTGAAGATGCCCAAGCGCAAGAGCGAGGTGGAGATCAGTTGCCCGCGGCCGGTGCGGGTGCGGGCGAACAAGGCCGCGCCGATCCCGGCGGCCGCGGTGATGCCGGCGGTGTGATCGCCCATGGCGCCACGCTGATAGGGAGGATCGGCGCCGGGCGCGGTGAGCGCGGCGGCGATGCCCGTCCGGGACCAGAACGCGCCGATGTCGAACGCGGCGCGGTCGCGATCCGGTCCCTCGAGACCGTAGCCCGTGACGCTCGCGTAGACGAGCCTTGGATTGCGCTGCGAGAGGCTGTCGTAGTCGAGCCCGGCACGCACCAGCGCGCCTGGTCGAATGTTGGTGACGAACACGTCCGCCCGATCGACGAGTTGAAGCGCGATCTTCTGGCCCGCCGCCTCCGCGTAGTTCAGCGCGATGCTACGCTTGCCGCGATTGTCCAACTCGAACGGTGGATTGATCGGCGCGTCGACGCCCATGCCGCGCAGGAACAGGCCGCGAAACGGGTCGCCGTCCGGCGGCTCGATCTTGATGACCTCGGCTCCCCAATCGGCGAGGATTCCACCCGCCGACGGGCCGGCCACCCAGAATCCCAACTCGACGACACGCACCCCTTCCATCGGACCAGGCATAAATGCTCCCTTCGTGGCGCCCCAGCTCATGCGGCACAGCTAAGAAGAAGAAGAAGAAGTCTGAGTGATCGTGTGTCCCGCAGGTCGCTCTTGTGGTGGCAAATCGTACTCCTGCCCCCTCCTGCTCCCTTCCTCGCGTCGATCGCGCAATGCGGCCGCTTGCCCCGCTTCGAGGTGCCAAACAGAAAGCCTGGTCGGCCTGCGCTATGCCCGGGAAAGACCCGCCAGCCGCTGATGAATCAGTTGCTCGGCCTCCGCCATGATCCGGTCGATGAGCTCTTTGCATGTCGGGATGTCGTGGATCAGGCCGGCGACCATGCCGCAGCTCCAGGCACCCGCGTCCATGTCCCCCTCGAGCATGATCCTCGGGTAGACACCCGCCACTTCCTCGATGATGTCCGAGAATTGCAGCTTCGCGCCGAGCGCCTTTTCCTTCTCCAGCAGCCGATCCACGGCCGGGTTCCTCATGACCCGCTCGGTATTTCGCAGCGGGCGCATGACCAAGCGCGTGTCGAGCTCGGTGGCAGCGACCAGGGCCTCTTTGACCCTCTGATGAACCGGCGCTTCCTTTGTGGCGATGAAGCGCGTGCCCATGTTCATTCCGTCAGCGCCGAATGCCAGCGCTGCCACCAGCGAGCGCCCGTCCGCCATGCCACCCGAGGCCACGAACGGGATCTTCAGCTCTTCGGCGGCGCGCGGCAGGAGGATGAAGTTCGGCACGTCGTCTTCCCCCGGATGGCCGCCGCACTCGAAACCGTCCACGCTCACGGCGTCGCAGCCGATCGACTGCGCTTTCAGCGAGTGCCGCACCGAGGTGCACTTGTGGATCACCTTGACACCCGCCGCCTTCAGGGCCGGCAAGACCTGCTCCGGGTTGCGGCCGGCGGTCTCGACGATCTTCACGCCGCCGTCAACGATCGCCTTCACCAGACCCGGATAGTCCGGCGGTGTCAGCGACGGCAGGAAGGTCAGGTTCACGCCGAAGGGCTTGTCCGTCATCTCGCGGCAGCGGGCGATCTCCTTGGCCAACTTCTCCGGAGTCCCCAAGGTGAGCCCGGTGATGATGCCCAGGCCGCCGGCGTTGGAGACCGCCGACGCCAGTTCCGCGAAGCCAACAAAGTGCATCCCGCCCTGGAGGATCGGGTGTTCGATCTCGAAGAGCTCGGTGATCCTGGTCTTCATGATTTCTCCCTCATCCTCGTGGAGCGTGTAGCCGCGCTCGGGCTCAGGCCCTTCGCTGCTGGGCGAGCCAGCTCTTGAAGATCTTCTCCTCCTCCACGTGCCGCCGCCTGATGTCCACGAGCTCGCCCGTCGGCTCCTTGCCTCGATCCGCGATCACCCAGGCGGGAACGGGCTCTGCCGGTGGGCAGCCGGGGATGTGAAGGCACGTCCCTCCGGCCTTCTCGATGCGCTTCTTGAGCGCCAGACTGCAGTCGCCCATCAGGATGAGGTCGTTCCCGACCTCGACTCCGTCGGGGACCTTGTGGTGCCGTCCCAGCACGATGTGGATGCCGGCATTCGCGTCGTACTGGTCCAGCGCCTTGAGCTTCGACATGGTGAAGGAGAGCAGCCCCTGACAGGTACTGCACGCCTTCTCGAGGTGAATGTTGTACTCGGGCCACGCTTCGAATCCCTCGAGGTAGGGCAGGTACAGCTCCTGGCGAACCTCGTCGATCGAGTTGCCCCGGATCTCGATCTGGTCCTCGGCGAAGTTCCCCAGGCCCTTCTCGCGGGCCGCGGCGAAGTACTCGACCTTCTCGAGCGGAAGGCCGACCATCCTGCAGGCGGTGGCATCGATGGCCACCATGTCTCGCCCTGCAACGACGCAGTCGAACTCGACCGGCGTGCCCGAATGGGGACCGAAGCCTTCCATTGGCCGGATCATGTCGACGACGGTGAAATCGGGGCGAACGACGTCTCCGAGGTCCATCATGGCGTTCGCCAGATTCGTGCAGTGCATGACGTAGTGGTGCTTGTCCTGCACCACGCCCTTGAGGTTCTTCAGGGCGCAGGTGAAGACCATGCTCACATGCGACTTGAAGATGGGCACGTTGACCAGGTGGTCGGCCTCGAGCAGGAAGCGCGGAAGCTCCACCTGCTTGATGTCCGAGGTCGGGTGCTCGATCGGCCTCTTGACCAGGTCCTGCTCGCTCTTGATGTCGCGAATCTCGTCCACGCCCGCGTCTTCGGCGGCCTTCTTGATTCCGCTCGATTCGAGGCACGCGAAGGTCTCGCAGCCGATGGCGGACGACTCGGCCAGGATGATCCTGCCGGGGTTGGCCTGCTTGACGAGCCGGATGACCGCAGCCACGACCGCGGGACTCGTGTTCACCGAGGTCTCCGGTGCGCCCTCGTGACCGGCATTCGGCTTGATCACGACTGTGGAGCCGGGTCGGATCAGGGATTTCACGCCCCCCAGGTGGTCGACGGCCTGCTCGACCATCCGGTCCGCATCCGTTCCCTTCACGATGGATACGATGGATTTCTGCATGCTGTTCACCTTCTGCATGGGTTTCACCGGTATGGCAGCCAGCACTCCATGAGCTCTTTCACGGGCCAGCGGGTCAGCAGCTCGTAGCCGTCCTCGGTCACCAGAACGTTCTCTTCCAGCCGGACGCCGTCGCTGCCCCCCTTCCGACCGGCGTAGGTCTCGAGAGCCAGGACCATTCCCGCCCGGAGAGTCGTGGGCTCGTATCCGACGATCTTCTTGACGATGGTAATCATGGGTCGGTCGTGCAACGTGAGGCCCAGGCCGTGGCCGCACGCGTAGGGGCCGACCTCGCCCCAATTGTCGTAGCCCCAGTACTGGGGAGATTGCGGCCACGCGTCGGTGACGTCGAAGTCGGTGGAGCCGTCCTTGATGGTGTCCATCCCCGCGTAGAGCATCGATCGACACTCCTCGTAGAGATCCTTCTGCTCCTGGGTGGCCTTCCCGCAGCAGAACGTGCGGTAGACACACGATTTGTAGCCCTGGTACGAGGCGCCATCCACGTCGATGTAGATCAGATCTCCGGGGCGTATGGGCTTATCGGTGAACGACCAGCCGTAGGGATTCGTATTGTATCCGGAGCAACACACGAGATCCTCGGTGTGGTCGTCCCCTTCCTGGTAGAGGGCCTTGATCCCGATCCCCACCAGATCACACTCCCGGATCCCGGGCCGAATGGCGTCTGCGATATCCGCGAAGGCTCTCTCGGAGTTGGCGCAGGTGATTCGCATCAGCGCGATCTCGTCCTGCGTCTTGATCATGCGAGCCTCGTCCATGACCGGCTTGCCGTGAACGACCTCGATCCCCTTCTTCTTGAATGCTTCCGCGAATAGCATCGAGAGGGTCGATCCCTCGATGCCGAGGGGCTCCTTCTCGACGCCGTACTTGGCCATCGTTTCCGCGATCGCATTCACGATTCTCATGACCATGAGATCGTTCGAATCCTGAGCGGTGACCCTCGGCATGCCCAGCGCGGGATGAACCCTCTCGCTCATCCACGGCATGCGTCTCTCGGTCTCGCTGGGTGTCCCACCGCCGAAGAGATGCGGATCCCCGTTTCTGGCACAGAAGACCACCTGCATCTCACTCGCCCGCATCGGTGTGGTCACGTAATAGGACGTGAGGTACCGGATACTGGCTTCGTCCCACGTGATCAGGGCCCCGAGCCCTGCCCTGTTGATCTCGGCGCGCGCCCGCTCGAGTCGCTCCCTGCGCAGGCGCTCGTAGTCCACCCGCATCTCGTAGTCCACGGCGTACTTTCCAAAGGCCCCGGGTCTCATGACGCCTCCAAATTATTACACCCAATGCATTCTTGCACTGAATGCAAACATTGTCTACACTGATTTTTGCTGGCATGCAAGGCGCATGAGCCAAATGCCCGTCAATGAAGGGAATTCAGGAGGGGACGATGGCCGAGACGCCGCTGCTGGAGAGCCCGCGTCCGGGCCGTGTCGAGTCCCGACGCGCCCGGGT
>CAYGXT010000191.1:0-6241 GCA_964353695.1 uncultured Myxococcaceae bacterium | reverse complement strand
CGATCATGCCCTCGGGGTCGCAGCCCTGCGCCGCGCGCACGAGGCGTTCGAAGCTGTGGATGAAGCTCTCGCAGTGGCGCGTGCGGATGGGCGTGCCCCAGAAGAGCGTCCACTTCGCCTCGGGGGTGCCCGCGCCAAAGCGCAGCGAGATCAGGCGCCGGCTGAAGAGCGAGACCTCGCCCGAGCTGAGCCGGCCCCACAAAGCATCCATCGCTTCGTCGGAGACGATGCCGTCGCCGGGGCTGCCCTGGCTCGACAGGTACAGCGTGCCCGCGATCACCTCGAGCTGCTTGCCGACGAGCTCCGCGAGCTCCATGAAGGTGTCCTGCCGAGCGTGCAGCTCGTTGGCGGCAATGGCCTGCGTCTGGATCGCCGCATGCTCGGCCGTGCGCAGCATGATCTCGTGCTGGCGCTGGATCGCGCGATTGTTCTCGGAGAGCTCGCGCTGCTGGAGGAAGAGGCCGAGCACGAGCCAGAGGAAGGCGAGGGGAGCAAACGCGCCGCTGAGAAAGTCGCCCATGTCGCCGAGAGGCTGGGCGAAGAAGACCTTCCAGCCCATCCCGGCGCCGATGTAGTAGGCGCCTCCCCCGAGCCAGAGCACGCTGAGCGCGAGGCCGAGCGCGATGCGGCGATCTCGCGTAGCGCCGGCTGTCTGCGTCGTCGAAGTCTGCTCCATCCGGGCCGTCCTCCTGCCTCAAGAACGAAGGATAGCCCCCGGCGCATGACCTCGACCCAGCGGCCACAACGTCCGCGGCTGCCGCCGGCCCGGTGGCCGGGCAGGACCCCCCGGTCTAGCCTTGCGCGCCGGACGCGCCACCGGCTCCGCGAAAAGTGGATCGGGGCGCTGGGGGAGGGCCGTGAGCACGATCCGCAGCTTCCTGGAGAAGCATTTTCTGCACTTCAACAGCCGCGAGACGGTCGCGGCCGCGCGGGCCTACGAGCAGCACCTCGAGGCGGGCGGGAAGATGCTCGTGACCCTGGCAGGGGCCATGAGCACGGCGAAGATCGGCCAGATCCTCTCGCGCATGATCCACGCCGGAAAGGTCCATGCGATCTGCTGCACCGGTGCGAACCTCGAAGAGGATCTCTTCAATCTCCTCGCGTACAAGGAATACGAGATCATCGAAGACTGGCGCGCGCTCTCTGCGCAGGATGAGAAGCGTCTCTACGAACGCGGATTCAATCGCGTCACCGACACCTGCATTCCCGAGACCGTCATGCGTCACATGGAGCGGCGTCTGATCGATCGCTGGAAGCAGGCTTGCGAGAAGGGCGAGCGGAAGTTCGAGGCGGAGTTCCTATGGGATCTCTTCCGCGACGGCAAGATGGAAGAGTTCTATCAGATCCCGAAGGAGAACAGCTGGTTCATCGCCGCGCAGGAGCGTGGGATCCCGATCTGGTCGCCGGGCTGGGAGGACAGCACCACGGGCAACATGTTCGCTGCTGCCGTCTACCGCGGAGCGGTGCCGCACCATCAGTGCGTAAAGTCGGGCACGGAGCAGATGGAGCATCTGATCCGCTGGTACCTCGAGAGCTGTGGCTTGAGCGACGGGCGGCCGAGCGTGGGCTTCTTCCAGGTGGGCGGCGGCATTGCCGGCGACTTCGCGATCTGCGCCGTGCCGACCATCATCCAGGATCTGCAGCGCGAGGACGTGCCATTCTGGGGCTACTTCTGCCAGATCAGCGACGCGGTCACGAGCTACGGCGGATACTCGGGCGCCGTGCCCAACGAGAAGATCACCTGGGGCAAGCTCGACGTGGATACGCCGAAGTTCATGATCCAATCCGACGCCACGATCGTGGCGCCGCTGATCTTCGCGTACCTGCTGGGCGACTGAGTGCAAGCGAAGCGCGCAGCGAGCCGAAGCCGAGCGGAGGCGGCTGCCCCGCGGCGAAGGCGCGAGTACCGCTAAGTGGTGGCGGATCCGGGCGCGCCGCTTCTCGTGACGGGAGCGGCCGGCTTCATCGGTGCGCGATTCGTCGAATCCTGCCTTTTGCTCGGCATCCCGTTTCTGGCCGTGGACAGGCCCGACCACTTCGTCCTGCGCAAGGAGCACCGGCAGATTGCCTTCGGCGAGGTGATCGACCGGGAGCGGCTGCTGGACTGGCTCGAGGCCGAGCGGCCCGCCCTGCGCGGCATCGTGCACCTGGGCGCCTGCACCGACACGACGCAGATGGACGTCGCCTATCTCGACCGCATGAACCTCGGCTACACGCAGGCGCTCTGGCGCTTCGCCTCCCGGGAGGGCCTGCCCTTCGTCTACGCCAGCAGCGCGGCCACCTACGGCGACGGCAGCCAGGGCTACGCCGACGACGAGGCGCGCATCCCATTGCTTCGGCCGCTCAACCCCTACGGCGAGTCGAAGCAGCGCTTCGATGTCTGGGCGCTCGGCGAGGAGGCGCGCGGCCAGCAGCCTCCCGCCTGGAGCGGTTTCAAGTTCTTCAACGTCTACGGCTACGGCGAGCGTCACAAGCAGAAGATGTCGAGCGTGGTGCTGCAGGGCTTCGACCAGATCCAGCGCTCGGGAGAGGTGAGGCTGTTCCGCAGCCACCGCGAGGGCATCGCCGACGGGCAGCAAACGCGCGACTTCGTGCATGTCTCCGACGTGGTAGAGGTGCTGCACTTCGCGCTCGGCAGGCCGCTCCGGCGCGGGATCTACAACCTCGGCACCGGACACGGGCGGACCTTCCTCGACCTCGTCGGCGCCACCTTCACCGCTCTCGGCGTCCCGCCGCGCATCGCCTTCATCGACACGCCCGTCGGGCTGCGCGAGCGCTACCAATACTTCACCGAGGCGCGGATGGAGAAGCTCCGAACTGCCGGATACCTTCGTGCCTTCACTCCGCTCGAAGAGGGGGTGAGGGAGTACGTGCAGCGGCTGCTGCGCGGATGAGCATTGCTCCCGGCGCCGCGGGAAGCCGGCGTCTGGCTGCGCTGCTCCTCACGTTGGCTTTCTTCGCGCTGCAGCTTCCCGATCTTTTCGACTACACGCGCTACCACGGCGATGAGCGCTTTTATACCGACGCCGCCATCGGAATGGTGCAGTCGGGCGACTGGCTGACGCCGCGCTATCCCGATGGAGGGCTTCGCGTCGAGAAGCCGCTGCTCGGCTACCTCGTGCTCGCGGGGAGCTACGAGTTGTTTGGAATCAGCCTGGCGTCGTCGCGCCTCCCGTTCCTGCTGGCGGCCGCGCTGCTGGTCTGGGCGACGTGGCGGATGGGCCTGCGTTTGCTGCGCGATTCGGACGCTGCGCTGCTCGCGGCCGCGATCGTTGCAGCTTGCCCCGATGTTCTGATGCTGGCGGCGCGCTCGACTCCCGACATCCTGCTGTGTCTCTTCCTCCTGCTGGGTCTATCGGGATTCGCTTCTCTCCTGCGCGGTGGCGAGGACGAGGCGGCTAGCTCCGCAGCCCTGGCGTGGCTCGGCGCCGGTCTTGCGATGGCCACGAAGGGCGGGCTCGGGGTCGTGCTGCTGGGCTTCGTGTTCGCCCTTGCAGCGCTGTCGCGGGAGCGCAGCGCTCGGCTGCGGCGCCTGCTGCATCCAATCTTCACGCCGCTCGGTCTGCTCCTCGGCGCGGCAGGCTTCGGGCTGTACGGGCTGGCTCATGGCACGCCGGCGCTGGAACGATCGATGAGCGACCAAGTCCTCGGTAGGAGCGTGGGGGCGGTCGGCGACTTTCTACGCCACTTGCTGGCGTACACGGCGATTGCGTTCGAGCATCTGGCGCCCTGGGTGGCGCTCGTCGCTCTCGGCTCGCTGCGCGATCCCAAGGGGCTGCGGGAGTTCGCGCGGCGCGAACCCTTCCTGCTGCGCTTCTCCCTCGGCTGGCTGCTGCTGTTGCTGCTGCTCTTCTCGGCTGGCAATCTCGTGCGCGGCCGCTATCTCGCACCCGCCTATCCGCTGCTCGCACTGGTGCTGGCGGGCGCGCTGGTCGCACTGGCGCGCCGGGGCCTGGCCTCGGGCCTGCTGCACGGCCTGTGCGTAGCGGCGCTCTCGGTCTCGGCCATGGCAGGCCTTCTGCTCGCTGCCGCTGGCGCACGCATCGGAAGCGGTCTCGTCGTCGCGGGGCTCGCGATGCTTGGGGTGGCGGCGGGCGGGCTCCTCGTCACGCGACGCGGCTCTGCTCCGGCGGCATTGGTCGCTCTCGCGGTCACGGCCCTCGTTGCTCAAAGTCTGGGCGCGGCGGCATTGCGCTCGACGTTCTCTCGCGCGCCCGTGTCGATCCTGGCTGCGCGCCTCGTCGCGCCGGAGTTCGCCGGCGGCCGTGTCGCGCAGTTGGGAGAGTCAGCGCATCTGGCGAGCAAGCTGCGCGTGGCGACGGGCGGTCGCCTACGAATCGACGGCTTCGTTCGCGGCCTCTCGGAGCCCAACTGGGGAGCCTACGATGCGATTGTTTCCGACGCGCCGCTTCCGGAGAGCGTTGCGGCTCTCGGCTTTAAGGCCGAGCGCTGCGCCGAGACCTGGCGTGACGATTGGAAGCCCCGCGAGCTCTTCCAGCTGGTGATGGCCGGCGATCCGGCGGCGGTGATCGCTCGCCGCTCGCAGCCATACTGGCTTGCGATCCGCGAGGCCGGCGCGCGGCCCTAAGCGTTGCCAGCTTCGGGGACCGCGCTACGCAATTCCGTGTCGACTCCCCCAGTCTTGGTTGCGCTCAACCAACCGTTCGAGGATCGAGATCACTTTCTCCCGTTCCTGGACCTGCTTCGTGCTGCGAGACGGGTCGAGCCGGAAGCCGGGCAGCTCTTCGTGCAGCCTCGCCACGGAGGCCTGGAGCTCGAGCAGGATTGCGGCGAAGGTGGCGGGCTCGCGGTGGTGGCCGGCGACGATGCGGCGCAGGAAGACCTCGATCTTCGCGCTCGAGAGCAGGGCGCTGGCCGGCGTCAGCGCGGCGGCGGCGGATGCGCCGGCGCGGGCTGAGCTCGGGCCGAGAAGAGCGCCGCCTCCCACCACGAGGGCGGTACCGCCCGCTGCGCCGAGGCCGGCGCCGACCACGGCGTGCCCGCCGAGTGCCGCAATCCCCGTCTTGAGCGCCAGCAGCCCTGCTGCGCCCACGGCCTTTCCGACCAGGCCGGCGGCCACGGG
This sequence comes from uncultured Myxococcaceae bacterium, assembly GCA_964353695.1. Classification (GTDB taxonomy): domain Bacteria; phylum Myxococcota_A; class UBA9160; order UBA9160; family UBA9160; genus MYXO. The sequence goes on along the minus strand of CAYGXT010000191.1, from coordinate 1,158 downwards.
CGCGGCAATGCCCAGCGTGAGCGCGCCAAGGGCGGTGCCGGCCGCGGCGCCGACGAAGACCTTCGACCACAGGCCAGAGAGCTCGCGGCTGGCCGCGACAAGAGCGTCCCGCAGCGCCTTGCCCTCGTCCGCAGGCAGGCCAAGCAGCAAGGCGGCCCGAGAGAGTGCCGCCGTGCGGACGCCGCGCTGGAGAGACGGCGCGAGGCCGAGCCGCTCGCGCAGGCCTGCGTCGCGGGGATCAAGGGGCCAGTAGGCCTCGAAGGCGGCGAGTTCGAGCAGGATCAGCTCGGCGCTGTAGATACTTTCACCGCGGCGCACGCGTTCGGCGCTGCGCTCGAACTCCTCAAAGCCCGGATCGAGAAGCCTCGGTCTCTCTCGCTCCGGAAACGCGGCGAAGCCGCGTTCCACCACCAGCCGCCAGCGCTCGAGCCAGGCTTTCTTGCGGCCGAGCGCGTCGAGACGCCCACCGGCCGGCGTCGCACCGATGTCGTCGGCGACCAGGGCGGCCTGGAGACTGGCCAGCAGCCCGCAAGAGTCGGCGTCGAGTGCGAAGTGCGAGAGGAGGGTCTTCTCGAAGGCCGCGTCCGTGCGCGAACAGGGCCGCTCCGCGAGGCCTCTCCAATAGGGGTCGTCCGCGGGTAGAGCGATGGCTCGCGCCTGCCGGCGCGCGCGCAGGTGCGCCGCGGCCACCAGCGCCGCGCGCGGCAGCACGACGACGCTCGCAACGCTGAGGGCGAAGACGTGGAACCAGACCGCCGCGGGTGCGCCGTCGGGCGCGGCCGCGAGCGCGAGCTGAGCGGCATCGGGAAAGACGGCGCCGAGTAGCAGCCGCGCGGGAAAAAAGATCAAGGCGGCGAGGTGCTCGCGCATCGCGGGAGACGAGACGAGCGTGCTTCCCCAGTGGGCGCGGTACTCGAAGGCAATGCCCTGAAGGGTGATGCCAGCGAGAGCGCCCAGGGCGAATGCGATGGCGGCGCCGTGTACCAGGAGCTCACAGCGCGCGAGGATCGGTGAGGCGCAGACGGCAGCGTAGTCGGAAGCGAACCGTACACGTGTTCGTGTAGCGGCTCCGGGCATGTCCGAGCCGGAAGCGTCCAGGCGCCGGCCCGGCAGCCGCGCCCACAGCAGCCCGGCGCGGCCCAGGACCGAGAGCAGGGG
>CAYGXT010000190.1:0-6246 GCA_964353695.1 uncultured Myxococcaceae bacterium | reverse complement strand
TTAGCAGGCCCGTCACGGCCGTCACGAGACTCGAGGCCTGCGTGGTGTCGCCGGGAGGCGGAATCTTGCACCTACCACCGGCGACGTGGGTCCCCCTCCTCGAGGAGGCACGCGCTTCGCTGGGCGATGGCGACCCGCCGCTGCACGCGCGGCTCATGGCGCGTCTCGGCCGCACGCTCTGCGCGGCCCGCGACCCGCAGGCGGACGCCCTCACGGCTTCGGCCCTGGCGGAAGCGCGTGCGTCGTACGACCCGACGGCTCTCGGCGCCGCGCTTGCTGCTCGGATCGACGCCACCTGGTGCCCGGGAGCGCTGGAAGAATGCGCCGCCGTCGCGCGGGAGCTGACCCGGATCGGGTCGGATCCCGCGCATGCGCATCATGGATTCGTAACCCTCTTCGACCTGGCGCTCCAGGCCGGCGACGCGGACGCCGCGGTGCGCGCGCTCGAGCAGGCACGCGCAGCGGCGGGCGTGCTTCGCATCCCGTGGCTGATGGTGTCGCTCCAGGTGACCGCGGGTCGGCTCGCCGCGCTGCGAGGCCGCTTCGACGAGGCCGAGGCCGCAGGCTGGACGGGTCTCCGCGAGGCGCAGCGGCTCCCGAGCGGCAACCTTCTGAACGGGTCGTTGGGCCTGCTCTTCACCGTGCGCTGGCTCCAGGGCCGCGTCGGCGAGCTTCTCCCGGCGCTCCTCGCGGCCGAGACCCGTCCGCATCCGCTCCGGCTCGACGATGCCGCGGGTGGGGCGCCGGACGAACGCGAGATCGAGTCGGGATCGAGGACCTGGAGCGCCGCCGTGGCGCTGGCGCGCCTCGAGGCCGGCGACGTCGTCGGCGCGCGGCAGGAGTTCCAGCGACTGGCGCGAAATCGCTTCCTCCCGCGCGACACAACGATCGCCGAGCCGCTCCGCCTCGTCTTCCTCGCCCAGCTCTGCGCGCGCTTCGGCGACGAGGACGCGGCCCGCATCCTCGCTGCGGAGATCCGTCCTTGGCTTCCCCTCAACCTCGTGGGGCCGGCCGGCTTTGCAGGCTCGAGCTGCTACTGGGCGGGCGTTCTCGCGGCGACGCAGGGACAGACCGAAGAGGCGCTTCGGCTCCTGGACGACGCACTCGACACCTACCGCCGCATGGACGCGCTGCCGTGCATCGCGTGGGCGCAGGCGGCCAAGGCGCAGATCCTCGCCCGCGTGGGAGGCGCCGCGGAGAACGCCGAGGCGGTGGCGCTCGTCGATGAGGCGCGCGCGAGCGCGCAGCGTCTCGGCATGCCCGGTCTCGTTGCGCAGCTCGAGCGGCTCCCCGAGCCGCTCGGCCAGCCCACTTCCCAGCGAGAACCCAGATTCGCCCCAAGATGAGAACGGGAGGAAGACCCATGATTGGATGTTGAAGAGAAAGTTTCAGCTGGGGGTCGCGATGCGGCATCGATCTGCCGCGCCGGACCGTGACGATGCACCAGAGGCGCTGCGGAGGCCCGCAGGCCCGATGCACTGTCATCCACCGAGAGGTGCGTCATGTACCAATGGCGAGCGCGAGTCTTCGAGTCCGACGCGAGAGCGACGCGGGCTGGATGGAGCTTCAGCAAGGCGTCGGGGTGCGTTGCGGTGGCCTTCACGGCGCTGATCGTCGTCGCGCCAACCGCTTCCGCCGGTCCCCAGGTGCGGATCGGGCTCGATTTCACGGGCTCGACTTCGGTGGATCGGGATCCTGATCCTTACGGCAACCCCGCCGACACGATGGGCGCCGTAGGCCCGGATCACGTGGTCGAGCTCCTGAACGGCCGATACGCGGTGTACGACAAGCACACGGGTGCGCTCGTCGCGTCGAGCTCGTTGGTCGAGTTCTGGAGTGCGGCGGGCGTCCCCCCGCCGGAGGACTACGCGTTCGATCCCCGGTTGATCTACGACCGCGCGAGCCAGCGCTGGTACGCAAGCTCGGTAGACGCGCGTACGAGCGACGATGCCTTGGTGGTCGCAGTGTCCAAGGGCGCCGACCCTACGTCCGGGTGGACCGGCTTCGCGATCGACCCGACGCCCGGAGCATCTCGCTGGACCGACTTTCCAACGCTCGGCGTGGACGCCGACGGCGTCTACGTGGCGCTAGCGCGCGCGGTTGCCGGAACGGGCGCCCAGATCGGCACCGCCGTCGTGGTGCTCCCGAAGGCAGATCTCCTGGCGCCCCTCCCGAGCGTGTCCGGCGCGACGATCTTCACGAGCTCCTTCGACCAGACCGGCTTCAGTCCCCAGCTCGCCGTGAACCTCGACGTCTCCGGCCTTCCCATGCCGATCCTCTCTGGTGACCTCGCCTACCTGGGCCAGATACAGGCAGCGCGGATCGAGGGCCCAGTCGAGGCGCCCTCCCTCGTCGGGGGCGTGCTCATCCCGGTCGACCCCGCGGACGGCCCTCCCGACGCGGCGCAGCCCGGCCCAAAGCTCGACCTAGAGACGGGGGGAGGAGCGAACGTGAGCTCCTTCGGTGCGAGCACGGTGCTCCAGAACGGGTCGCTCTGGGCGGTGCAGGGGATCGAGCAAGACGGCCGCGCCGCCATCCGATGGTTCGAGCTCGATCCTGCCACGAACATCGTGCTCGATTCGGGCGTGATCGCGGATCCGGAGCGCGCACTCTACTACCCGTCGATCGCCGTGAACGAGTTCGACCAGGCGGTGATCGGGTTCAGCGGGTCGAGCGAGACGACCTTCGTGAGCGCCTACGCGGTCGCGGGCGAGCGCATCGGCGGTGCCATGACCTTCGGCGAGCCCTTCTTGCTCCAGGCCGGTCGCTCCGACTACGAGCAGCTCGACTTCAAAGGACGCAACCGGTGGGGTGACTACAGCGCGACGGTCGTCGACCCGAGCGACCCGCGTCGCTTCTGGACCTTCCAGGAGTACGCGTCCGCCGAGGATGTCTGGGCCGTGCGCATCACCGAGCTGATCGTGACGCCCGCACCGGAGTGCAGCGACGGCCGCGACAACGACGGGGACGGCAAGATCGACTTCGACGGCGGTGCATCGGCGAACCATGGCGTCGCGCTCGGCCCGCCCGACCCGGGCTGCCCTTTCTCCGAAGCGACGACGGAGAAGCCGCAATGCGATGATGGAATCGACAACGACGGGAATGGCCCGATCGACTTTGCCGATCCGAAGTGCTCGCCGACGTGGCCGTACTGGGAGGCGCCTCCCGCCTGCGGTCTCGGCTTCGAGCTGGCGCTGTTCCTGCCGCCCCTCCTGTGGCTGAACGGGCGACGACGGCGCATGGCGGTGTGAAGCGGCGCACCACGTGAGGTCCGACACGCCCGGCTTCGGTCGGGGCGTCGTCGTTTGGCGCTCTGTGCTGCGCGCTGAGACGCTGGGTCGCTACGCGCTTACGCCCGCCTGCATTGCGTCGCGGCAAGGCCCAGCAGGCCCGTGCCGAGCAGCAGCGCCGTCGAGGGCTCGGGAACCACGAAGAGCTGTGTGATCTGGACCGCCCAGTCGTTCTCGGAGGGCACCCACTCCTGGAATGTCCAGAACGTGCGAGAATCTTCGGGATCGACGACCGTGGCGCTGTAGTCGCCGAAACGGCCGTTCGCGATGTTCCAGACGCCCCCTCCCGCCCGGAGCAGCACGGGGGCTCCGAACCGCGTCGTGCCGTCGGCCGTCTCGCCGAGCACCGCATAGCTGCTTGCGAACTGGCTCGAACCCGAGCTGGTGAAGCCGATGACGGCCTCGTCGTGCTCGTTCACCGCAATCGACGGGAAGATGAAATCGAGCGCAGGATCCGTGATCAGGCCCGACTGCAGCACCGCGTTGGTGGCGGCGTCGAACTCGAACCAGCGGATGCCCGCCCGTCCCGCATCCGTTTCGACGCTCTGCACCGCCCAGATGGCGCCGCTGCGCAGCACGATGTTGGATCCGAAGCGGCTGTCGCGCGAGTCGAGGCGGACGGGGCCAGGCTGTTGGCCATCGGGGGGCTCCGGCATCGCCGGCACCGGGATCAAGCCCTTGCCGACCAGCGTCGGCGCATGGATCGTGCCCTCGATCGCCGACGCCTGCACCTGGCCCAAGAAAGTCAGGAGGCCGGAGAGCATGGTGTGCGGCAGGCCCCCGCCATCGAGGTCGACCACGGGCTGCGAGTCGAAGCCCACCACGGAGAGCGGCGCTCGCTCGAAGAGCGTTGCATTCGCGACCGTGCCGGAGAGCAGGTCGTGCTTCGGCACCACCAGCACGTCGATAGCAACGACCGTCTCGGTGCCGACGTTCATCTGGAGCGTGTTGACGTAGAGACCCTCCCTGTCGATGCCGACGGTGGGGAAATCCGTATAGGTGAGGTGGGTCGAGTCGCTATCGATCGCGAACCCCGTCCAGCCGAGCATGGGATCGGACCCCTTCGAGGCCGCGACGCGGATCTGTCCCGAAGGGTTGACGGGGTCGGGGGAATCGAGGGAGACGGCGTAGAAGCGATCCGTCTGCGAGTCGTAGAGCACGCGAGGATCGAAGGCTCCACCCCCTGAGACACCCGCCTGATTCCAGAACCCATCGAGCGACGCCGACGCTACCCGCACCCCATCGCTCTTGCGATACACGGCATAGCCACTGTTGAGCAGCTCGACCACGTGATCGCGTCCGACGGCCCCCATGGTGTCGGGGGGAAAGTAATATCCATTCTGGCGGTAGCTCTGGCCCGTGAAGTTGAGGCCGGTCTCGAGCGAGAGGCCGCGGGCCGGCGAGGCGGAGACGCCGAGGGTGAGGCCCCCGGCAAGGACGAAGCCGATGCTCCATCCACCGAGACCCCGATCGCTTCCGATTCGTCTCCCCATGCTGAAATCCTCGGTTCAGGGACATCCACCAAGGAAGTGGCGACCTCGCGCACGACGTGTCAGAAGGCTGCGGTTCCTCCGATCGATCACTCCCTTGCGCATGAGCCCGTGGCTAGGGCGCCGGCGGCTCGAAGAGCTCGACGCGCGTCGCCGCGGCGCGCACGTCGCGCGCGTTCATGAGCATGCGGTGGTAGTCGACCGTCAGCCACGTCGCGAGCTGGGTGGCGTAGAAGGGGCTCTGCGGGTCCTCCGAGGCTCCGCCCCTCAAGCTGGCGTAGCCGAGGACTCCGTCGGGGCGGGCGTCGGGTTGGCCCGGGGCCATGACAAAGCGGGCGTCGGCGCTGTATCCCATCAAGAAGGCGTTCTCGCCATCGGCGTAGGCGTTGCTCGCGCCCCGGTTCGGCGTCTGGAAGCCGCCATCCCGCGGGATCCCGGGCAGCACTCCCGGGACCAGATCCTCGAAGCCTCCACCCGGCGGGATCGTCAGGCCGAGCGGGCTCGAGAGCACGAGGCGGTGGAGCCTGCCCCACCGGTAGTCGTCCTGGTTTCTCGAGCTGCCGAACGCCGCCGCGTAGTTGCTCGAGGCGAGGGCGTCGAGCGCTTCACGCAGCGAACGGAGCAGGGCATGATCCCGGCGCTCGGAAGCCGTCAGGCCGGCGGGCCCGGCAAAGAAGTCGACCCCCGACGCGCCGACGCCCGTGAAGGGCTCGCTCGCGAGCAGGTGGTGCAGTCCCTGTAGGGTGATATTCGAGTCGTTGTCGTCCACGCCGAGCTCTCCCAAGGCGCTGAGCACCGTGCTCTTGATCAGTTTGGCGCGCCAGACGCTGTAGATGGTCGCGGCCACGCTGTTGGCCGCCTCCTCGGGACTGACCGTATCCGCGCGCTGGCCGTCCACGTCGCTCGCGTCGTAGCCCTCGGGGATGCCGGTAGGCGTCGAGAAGTCCCACGCCTCGAGCCGGGCGATCGCCTCGGCGAGTTCCGGGTCCGCCTCGAAGGCGGCAAGCTCGACGGGAGCATCGGGCGCCGCCGCGATCGTGTAGGCGTCGAGCAGGAATGGCACCAGCAGCTCGGCGTCGAGGAGGCGCGTGTCGGCCTGCATGCGCTTCATATCATCCATGGAGATCGATTTGCCCGCGTCGATCCGCTCCCGGATCATGCGGGTGATGCCGCCGGCGCGGAGCTGAGAGACGTACGCCGGTCCCAGGTAGTAGATGGCCTGGGGATTCGAGCGCCGGTACTGGTTGAGCAGGTCGTTGTCGAAGCCCTCGTTCAGGGGATCGTTGTTGGCGCTCACGACGAAGCCCGCGGGCGGGTCCATCACCCGCGGCATCTCGTCCCTCGGGATCACCGCGAACGGGATCTGCTGTCCCTGGGAGCGTGTGGGGTCCGGGATCCAGTTGGCCGGGCCGCTTCCGTCTCGATAGAAGATCGGGAGATCCCCATGGAGCTGACCCGCCTCGAGG
>CAYGXT010000189.1:0-6271 GCA_964353695.1 uncultured Myxococcaceae bacterium | reverse complement strand
AGGCATCGGGGTCGGGGAACGTTCCCCATTGGTTCAAGCCTGTGAACCAGAGCAGGAGAGCGCCGAATACGAGACCGACCGCGCGCGGGCTCATATGCCTCCCGTGGACAGCATCATACGGGAACCGCGCTCGCAACTAGACCCCGCGGAGTTGAACAATCCTGCCGGCCTCGGCGTCCGAGATTCGAAGACGCGGCTTGGCCATGATAGACTTCGCCAGCAGAAGCAAGGAGTTGCCATGCGGAGCTCGAAGCTCTTTTGGATCGCGGTGGGCGGGTTCGTCGTCGCTTGGGGGGTGATGATGTTGGTGCTGCTCCAGTCCAACCCCGAGGCGCCAATCGGGGTGGGGGCAGCTGGCCCAAGCTCGGCCTCTGGCGCGGCGGCCCCGGAGCTGGCAAGAGGACTCCCCACGGGGGCAGCTCCGCTCTCGGCCCCCCTCACGCAGACCCAGCCGATCACCGCAGCGACCGCAGCTAGCCCCGCGGCCACGACTGCGGAGCCCTATGACGACTTCTCCCCTCCGGACGAGTACGCGGAGCAGCGCGAGCAGATCGATCGGGGCAACCGACTCCTGCGCTCTCCTGATCCGGACGAGCGGATCGAGGGCGTCGGGGCCCTCGTGGATGCCGAACCGCAGGCGGCCGCACCAGTGCTCGACGGGCTGCTCCGGGGCGGGGAGCCGGACGAGGACCTACGGGTCGAAGCGTTCGAGAAGCTCGAAGACCTGAAGGAAGGCGAGCAGAAGGTCGACTTCCTGATCCGTAGCCTTCGCGACCGAAGCCCGAAGGTCCGCGAGCAGGCCGCGTGGCAGCTCTCCTTCGAGGACGAGGACTTGTATCCGAAGCTCGTTCCGGCGCTCTACGGCGCGTTTGCGAGCGAGCGAGACTCCGAGGCAAAGAACAGCATCCAGAGTGCGCTCGAGGACAAGGATCCGAATTTCGTCGATCCGGACGAGCCGCCTCCGCTACTCGACGACCAAGAAATCGACGCCATGGCAAGTGTGACCGCGCAGCCGCGCTGAGCCTGCGATGCATGGACAAGGAGGATGGAAGAGAATGAAGGCTTCAGACGCGGGCCGCGCCCTCACCGTCGCGGCCCTTCTCGCTTGCGGCGGTCTGGTGCCCGCTGCCTCATGGGCGGATCCAGCCGGGGCAAAGGCGGGGGCTGCGGTGCATACGGCGAACACAAGCGGTTCGAGTAAGGCGAGCAACGGCGACCCGTTCAACCTAAAGGACACTCTCGCGCGGCTCCAAGCCGCGAAGACCCCCGACGAGATCATCGACGCGCTCCAGGACCTCGGCCCCCCCCAGGATCCGGCGGCAGTGGCTCCGGTTTCGAAGTATCTCGCAAACCCGGATCCCGGTGTCGCGGATCAGGCGGCCGCGACCCTGGAAGCAATTGGAGGCGAGAAGGCGATGGCTGCGCTGGAGCAGGCGCTCAAGGAGAAGCTCCCGCCGGCGCTGAAGAGCCGTGTGCTTGAGGCGCTGTACTTCAACCGAACCGAGGTCAACGTGCTCCCGGGTCTTCTTCTTGGCGTTCGCGATGCAGATCCGAGCGTACGAAGAGACGCCGCCTACTACCTGGGAGGGCTCGGTGAGAAGAAAGCCGTGCCGCAGCTCCAGCTCCAGCTCCAGAGCGAGACCGATCCCGCGACACGCCAGATGCTCGAGTGGGCGGTGGCCTTCCTGAAGGACGAGACGGAAGCACGACCGCCGGGGAGCTGAACCGCCTACTCCTGCACCTCGAAGCTGCGGACGAGCTCGACTCCGGTGCTGATGAACAGGTGCACCTCGTACTTGCCCGCCTTCCAGCCGCCCGGTGGCGCGAGGTGGAACTCCGTCACAGAAGGTCCCTGGGGCATGCTCACCTGCGAGCTCGAGCCCACGAGCATCTGGTCGGCGGAGGTCCACGCGGCGACAATGGTCACCGTCGGCAGCGTGCCGTCGCTCACGACCGACGCGTAGACCGTGTCGGTCGGCTTGAAGACCGTCTTCGGGTCGGTGACCCGGTTGGCGGCATCGACGGCCGTTCCGAGGTCGATCCTGGAGACGAGGAAGGGCTCCGCAGTAGCCGGAGTCTGATCGCTCGGAGAGGGCATCGCCTGCCCGGAAGGCGGCCGACTGTCCGTAGAAGCCTGCTCCTGGCCGCAGGACGACAGGAGGACGAGGCTGGCTGCAAGAACCATTGCGAAGCTGCTGGTCGGCGTTCGGCGCATCGATCGGGCCCTTTCCTTTTTGCCTTTCGCCGGCGCGCGAGCCCTTCTCAGCAGCGCCGGGGGGGATATCCTCGTTTGGCGACGTCACGGCGTCAAGAGAGAAACGAACCCGCGGGGAACGGGCCTATTGAGGGGAGAGCCGATGCGACGATTCTTACCGATGATCCTCGGGGCCTTGGTGAGCCTGGTCGGGGGGCTCGGTGGATGGCCGCCCGTGGCATGGGCCCAGCAAGCGTTCACGACCTTCGAGTCTGGCCAGGTCCGCCCCCTCGCGCTCTCGCCAGACGGAAGCCGCCTCTTCGCCGTCAACACGCCCGACGCCCGTCTCGAGATCTTCCGGATCGGTCCCGGCGGGATCGCCCGCGAAGCCTCGGTGCCGGTAGGGCTCGAGCCGGTCGCGGTCGCCGCCCGCAGTGCCACCGAGGTCTGGGTCGTCAACCATCTCTCGGACAGCATCAGCATCGTGAGCCTTGCCTCGAGCCCGCCGCGGGTGGTGCGTACGCTGCAGGTCGGCGACGAGCCGCGCGACATCGTCTTCGCCGGGCCGCTCGTCTCCGGCTCTCGCAGCCGCGCCTTCATCACTGCCGCCCACCGGGGCCATGGCCGCCCCAATCAGGCGAACCCTCCCCTCGTCAACCCGCAGCTCTCCACGCCCGGCGTGGGCAGGGCCGACGTCTGGGTCTTCGACGCGAACAACCTCGGCAGCACGCTCGAGGGCACGCCCCTCACCCGGCTCACGCTCTTCGCCGACACCCCGCGGGCCCTCGCGGTGAGCGCCGACGGCAACACGGTCTTCGCAGCAGCCTTCCACTCCGGGAACAAGACCACCAGCGTGACGGAGGCGGCGGTCTGCAATGATGCAAACCTGGGCGACCTCGTGGTGCCGGGCTCCTGCTCCGTCAACGGGATCTCGATGCCCGGGGGCCTCCCCCTCCCGAGCCGCGACAAGTTCAGCCAGGGCCGCCCCGAGGTCGGGCTCATCGTCAAGCACGACGGCACGGCCTGGCGCGACGAGCTCGGGCGCAGCTGGAACAATGCCGTCAAGTTCAATCTGCCCGATACGGACGTCTTCGCCATCAGCGCCGCCACGAACCCTCCGGCCCAGACCCAGAGCTGGAGCGGTGTGGGAACGGTTCTCTTCAACATGGTCGTGGGCCCCACGGGCAAGGTCTACGTCTCGAATACGGAGGCGCAAAACCAAGTTCGCTTCGAAGGGCCGGGGCCCACGGATCTGGCCTTTCCGACGACGACCGTGCAGGGCCATCTGCACGAAGCCCGCATCACGGTTCTCAGCGGCGCCAGCGTCCTGCCGCGACACCTCAACAAGCACATCAACTACGCACAGCTTCCCGCGCCGGGCGGAGTGAAGAACGACAGCCTCGCCACACCCACGGCCCTCGCATTGAATGGCTCGACGCTCTACGTGGCGGCGTTCAGCTCGAGCAAGATCGGCATCTTCGACACGACCGCGCTCGAGAACGACACGTTCACGCCCAGCGCCCTGGATCACATCTCGATTACCGGAGGAGGCCCCAGCGGCCTCGCGCTGAACGCGACGGGAACCCGCCTCTACGTGCTGACGCGCTTCGACAACGCCGTCTCTGCCGTCGACCTCGCGACCCGGACCGAGATCGTCCACACCCCGCTCCACAACCCCGAGCCTGCGGCGGTCGTTGCGGGTCGCCCTGTTCTCTACGACGCGATGCTGTCGTCGAGCAACGGCGAAGCCTCCTGCAGCAGCTGTCACATCTTCGGAGACTTCGACTCTCTCGGTTGGGATCTCGGAAACCCGCACGACCCGATCCTCAACAACCCGAATCTCTTCCGCGTCGGACCGTTCCCCAACGAGCCCGCCGTGTATTCCGACTTTCACGGCATGAAGGGCCCGATGACGACCCAGACGCTGCGCGGCATGGCGAACATGGGCCCCATGCATTGGCGCGGCGACCGCACCGGCGGCAACGACCCCGGCGGAAGCTCCTTCGACGAGAACGCGGCCTTCAACAAGTTCATCGGCGCGTTCAATGGCTTGCTCGGAAAGGACACGGCCCTGTCGCCGGGCACCATGCAGCAGTTCACGGATTTCATCCTGCAGGTGACGCTGCCGCCGAACCCCGTCCGCGCCCTCGACGGCTCGCTGACCGCGCAGGAGCAGGCCGGCCGGAACCGCTACTTCGGCGCCGTGAGCGACGGCATCGGCAACTGCAACTTCTGCCACGTGCTGGACCCCTCCATCGGCGCCTTTGGAGCCGACGGCCGCTCGAGCTTCGAAGGAGAGACGCAGCACTTCAAGATCGCCCATACGCGCAATGCGTACGCGAAGGTGGGCATGTTCGGCTTCCCAAATCTCGGGGGTGGCATCCGCAGCACGCCCGCAGGGGTGGGAGACCAGGTTCGCGGTTTCGGGTTCCTGCACGACGGTTCGATCCCCAACGTAGCGACCTTCTTGTCATCCACGGTCTTCACCCTTTCGACGCAGGAAGAGGACGACATCGAGGCCTTCATCTACGCCTTCGACACGAACCTGGCGCCGATCGTCGGGCAGCAGGTGACGCTCACGTCGACGAACGCGGCGGTTGCGGGGCCACGCGTATCCCTTCTCATCGCACGGGCGAACACGAGCTGGCCCATGGTGAACACGACGGGAGGCCTCGTCGCCAACGCCCGGGAATGCGAGCTCGTCGTGAAGGGCAACGTGCTCACCGGTGCCGACGTGGGGGCTCGCGGCTGGGTCCGCCTCTCCAACGGGACGTTCCGCTCAGACCGCAACACCACGTATGCCGACACGGCGCTCCGCAATCTCGCGAAGACCGCTGGCCAGGAGCTGACCTACACGTGTGTTCCCCCGGGCTTCACTGCCACCGCCTCGGGCCAGCGCGCCGGCATCGACCGCGACGAGGATGGTCTGCTCGACGGTCTCGACAACTGCTCGGAGGTTTCGAACAGCGGCCAGCAGGACACGGACGCGGATGCTCGCGGCAACGTCTGCGATAACTGCGTGGCCAAGGCGAACGCGAGCCAGAGCGACCTGGACGCGGACGGAACGGGCGATCTCTGCGACAACCAGTGCGTGGGAGGGCTCACGACGACCCTGGCGAGTTTCCAGCCAGTTTCGGCCAAGGCGGGGGTGTCGGTCGAGGTGATCGGCACCGCGATCTCTCCCAGCGCGCGTCTCGATCTCGGCGGCAGCCAGGTGCCGATCACATTCACGGCGGGCGCCTACCGCGCCACCGTGCCGACCGTCTTGCCGGGAGTGAAGTCGGCCACGATCGTGAACCCGGAAGGCTGCCAATCCCAGGAAACGGTGAGCTTCACCGTCAACGAGACCCCGATCAGCTTCCCAAGCTGCGGGCTCCTCGGGCCGGAGCCTCTTCTCGTCGTGGGGGCGTTGCGCCTGCTCCAGAGGCGACGGCGCGATCACGCACCTCGGCGTGCCTAGGCTCAAAGCCGCGCAGATCGCGGCGCGGATCGCACCCTGGGCCGTTGCCGCCGCGATCCTGGGCCTATTATTCCAAAGCATCAATCCTGCGGATGTCGCCGACGGCTTCCGCAAGGCCGCCGGCTGGACGGTGCCGGTGCTGGCGGGCCTCTTCGTCCTGCTCTTCCTGGCCGACAGCCTTGCCGCCTGGAAGACCTTCTCCTGGTTCTGCGCACCCATCGCGTATTCCGAAACCCTGCTCGTACGCGGAGCCGCATACCCCCTCTCTCTGATCAACTACACCGTAGGCCAGGGTGCCTTCGCCTGGTTCCTGCACCGCACGCGCAACGTGGCCCTGCTCCGCTGCACCGCGACGGTGCTGCTGGTGATGGGCATCAACCTGCTCGCGCTGCTTCTGCTCGCAAGCGTGGGTTTGCGGGCCGGCCGCGACGTTCCGGAGGCGCTCGGTGCCGTGCTCGCCGTCGCATACGTCGGGCTCGCGGTCTACGCGCTGCTCGTGGCGATCAAGCCGCGCTGGCTGGCGTCGCGTCCCATCTTCGACGTCCTGCTGCAAGCCGGCCTGGGTGGCCACCTGCGCGCTCTCGCCGTCCGCCTGCCGCACGTCGCCGTGCTGGTTG
>CAYGXT010000188.1:0-6276 GCA_964353695.1 uncultured Myxococcaceae bacterium | reverse complement strand
GAGCCACTTCACGAGGCCCGGCTCGACCTCGTTCTGGCCGCGGCCGCCCTTGAACATGGTGCCCTCGAAACCGTTGTAGACGGTGAGCGCGCCGGGCCTTTGGGCGGGGCTGGTGCGCGCCGGCACGACGAAGCTGCCCACGTCGTTCCACACGCGCACGGGATCGTCGTCGCGAATGCCGCGAGCCTCGGCGTCGCGATCGTTGATCAGCACGAAGGGCTTGCCCCGATGCGTCTCGAGCAATAACGGATTCGTCATGTTCATGGCATGCACGCTCCAACGCGCATGCCCGCCCGAGAGACGGAAGGGATGGTCGCCACCCATGGCCGGCGGCTCCTTATGTGCGGGCAGATCCTCGCCGCCCTCGCGGAACCAGGGGTGGTCGATCAGGAACTGCGCGCGGCGCGTGAGTGTCGGGTACGGGTAATGGCTCTCCACGTGATCGCGCAGCGGCGCGTGAGTTTCCCCCTTCGGGAAGGGGGAGGCCTGCGCCGTGGCAAGGGCGAGGAACCCCCAGTTCGCGTAGCGCGTATATCCCTGCTGGCGGAAGGTTTCGAGTGTCGTGCCGGCCGGCAGATTCCCGACCTCCACGGCGTCGGCCACCATCTCCGCCACGGCCGTCTCGTCGCTGGCGAAGACGCCATCCAAGGTGAAGCGACTCCAGAGATCATCGAAGCGGTGCTCGGCGCCGAAGTGATCGGCGTACTTCTCGATGCCGCGCGCCTTCGCTCGCTCCGCGAGCACGCGGGAAAGATCGGCCAGCACCTCCCACTCGCCGCGCGCCTCGCCGGGCGGCGGCACGGCCGCATCCGACATCGTCAGCAGCATCGTCCAGGGCGTCGGCATGTTGAGAGCGACCTTCTCGTGGTGCTGCGTGGCCGGCAGCACGATGTCCGCATACAGCGCCGTCTCGGACATGCGGTAGTCCATCACCACGATCTTCGAGAGCTGCGGCCACAGATGCTCGAGCAGCACGCCCTGCCCACCGCGCGTGCGGCGCAGCGTGTTGCCGCCGATTTCCAGCAGCACCCGCGGCGGCCGGTCCGCAGGCGGGCTCGCCGAGAGCTTCCAGGCGCCAGACTCGATCGCCTCCTTCCAGTAGTCGTCGAAGGAGCGCGTCATGGCCGGATCGTTCCACTCCGGCCGGTTCCAGCGCTCCTTGAAGCCCGCGTGCCAGTACCAGTAGAAGGCGGGAGGAACCATGCCGCGCGACGGGCCCACCATGCGCCAGAGAGCCCGGTCGGCAAGCTCCGACGTGAGCGTAGGATCCTGCGCGCGCAGGGCGCCCGTCATGGCGCGGAAGCCATCGTAGACCTCACGCGCTCCCGCGCTGCCGGGCTTCGTCTTCGCCAACGCCATGCCGTGCCCGTCGAACATCGAGGAGCACCAGCCGCCCACGCCAGCTCCTTTCTTGCCCCAGTTTCCCGTGAGGCCGAGCAGCAGCAGCATGGCGCGGGTCATGAGGTCGCCGTGGAAGTACTTCGCGACGCCTGCGCCGAGGACGATGTGCGTGCGTCCGCCTGCCACCTTGCGCGCCAGCATGCGGATCGTGTCGGGGTGCGCCTCGCAGATGAGCGCGGCGGCTTCCGGCGTGTAGCTCGCGTCGAGCTCGCGCCGCAGCCTTGCGAGCAGGGGCTCGACGACGACGCTCTCGCCCGAGGCAAGCACGACCTCGAGCGTGCCGGCCAGCACGGCCTCGAAGTCGAGCCGCAGGCTTCCGGGGTCTGCCGCCATCAGGCCGGTCTCGGGATGCCATTGAAAGAAGCGGTCAGCGCGGCCGTCCGCGCGCAGATCCGACTCCCGCAGATACTCGTTGCTGTCGCTGCGTACGAGCAGCGAGAGATCGGTCTGCTCGCTGGCGAAACGCAAATCGGCGAGGTTTTCGGCGAGCACCACCTGGCACATGGCGAGGGCGAGCGCAGCGTCGGTGCCGTGCCGCACGGGGACGTGATAGTCGACGTGGCTGTGAGAGGGGCTCACGTCCGGGGAGATGAGAACGAGCGTCGCGCCCTTGTAGCGCGCCTCCACCAGATAGTGGAAGGCCGGGATCATGGTGTAGGCAGGATTGGCATGCCAGATCAGCAGCACGTCCGAGTGGAAGAAGTCGTCGATGGAGCTGGCGAAGGTGAACTTGCCGTAGACGGCCTGGTAGCCGGCCCAGAAGTCGTTGATCGTGGCGTCCACGTCGAGAACGGTGCCGCCGAGGGCGCCCATGAAACGCGCCGCCGGGATCGTCGCCCCGATCTCGGGCGTGCCCTCGAGAACGACCGCCTCGGGGCCGATCTCCTCGATCGCATCCAGGATGGCGTCGGCCGTCTCCGTGAGCGCCTCCTGCCACGAGATGCGCTCCCAACTCCCCTCGCCCCGCTCGCCGGCGCGGCGCAGCGGATGCAGCAGACGATCGGGGCTATCCAGCTGCCGGCTCCACGCGAGCCCCTTCTGGCAGATCATCGGATTCATGTCGGGAACGCCCGGCTCGACCGTCCCGAGGATGGCGGCCGCCTCTTCGAAGATCACCTTGCCGTCTTTCACGAAGACGTAGACGGGGCAGTCATTCGGATGGCAGTTGACACAGTGGGTTCCGAACGTGGCGCGGTCGAAGTCCTGGCGCCGCCGGTAGCGCTCCTCGGTCGTGATGGAAGCATCCGCGGGCGTCATCGCGCCTCCTCATTCGGCGTGCTCGCGCCGATCTGCGCCGGCTCGGTCGTGAAGGGACCGAGCAGCGAGCGGAACTCGTAGGCGATCAACGTGTCGAGCAGCTCCGAGCGACCCCCTGCGCGCACGCTCTCGAGCTCGCTGCGTAGACGATCGAGCACGCCATGCACCCGAGACCCGAAGAGCGACTCCAGATACTCGGGCGGGATGCGGGGCTTGCTTTCGTCGATCGAACGGTCGGCACGCAGCGGATGCGGCGACAGCGGCGGCACGTAGAAGACGTTCGGCTCCGTGCCGAACTCGGGATGCAGCGGCAGCGCCACCTTCCATTCGTGGACGAGCCGGTGGATCGGTCCCGCTCTGTCGTCGAGGAAGCCCACGAAGGCGAGGCGACCGGGGCAGTTGCGCACGCAGGCCGGTGCCACACCGCGCTCGAGCCGCGGCCAGCAGCCGATGCAATGCTGCGAGACGTTGCGGACGTGGTTGAAGTAGATCTTCTTGTACGGGCAGGCCTGGATGCAGGCGCGCGCGCCGCGGCAGGCCTCTTCGTCACGCACCACGATCCCGTCTTCCTGCCGCTTGCGCATCGCAGCGTTCGGACAGGCCTCGACGCAGGCCGGCCGCGTGCAGTGGTTGCACAACCGGGGCAGGTAGAAGAAGTAGGAGTTCGGGTACTCGCCCGCGCCCTGGTCCTCGTCCCAGTTGGGGCCCCACTCGGGCGCGCGTCCGTCGGCGCGCGGCTCGAGGTGAGCCGCGCGGCCGCGGCCGCCGAAGAAGACCTCCTCCTGGTTGAAGCTCCAGCCGCCACCGACTTCTTGGCGCGTAGGCTCCCTGCCGGGCTCGAGGCGACCGTCGCGATAGCCTCCGCCCATCGTCTCCCAATCACGCGGCGAGCCTCGCCCCGGCTGCGTGTTGACGGTGCACCACCACTGCTGCTCTTCACCGGGCTCCCGCGTCCACAGCATCTTGCAGGCGACCGCGCAGCTCTGGCAGCCCATGCATTTATTGAGATCGAAGAGCATCGCGACCTGGCGCGCGGGAGCGCTGCTCGTGCGGCTGGCAAGACTCATCGGTTGCCTCCTGGCGCGGAGGACTGCGCCGTCTCTAGCAAAGGTTCAAGATATCGAGGCCCGGCGGGCTTCGCGGCGGTCGAGGAAGCGGCCGATCAGGCCTCCCGGAAGGCAGGCGTAGGCAGCGAAGCAGCCGAGGGCGGCGCCGAAGAGGACGTCACTCGGAAAGTGCGCTGAAGACTGCACTCGTTGCAGGCCCGATATCGCCGCGAGTATGAAGAAGAACGTGCGCCCAGCGGGGTAGCTCCACGAGAGCATCACGGCGAGAGCGAAACCCGCGGCGGCATGGGCCGAGGGGAATCCCTCCTGCACGCTCGGAAGCCTGCCGAGCGGGAGCCAACCGTTGAAGCTGTCGAGGATCTGACCGTGGAGATCGAAGCTCCGGGGCCGGGATCTCGATACGAGCAGCTTGAAGCAGTTCGCGAGCAGACCCGCCAGCACGGTGCCTGCAACGAGGCGCGGCATCCGCGTGCGATGCTCCCGGTCCAGCACGAAGACCGCAATCAGGATCACCGTCCCACCGAAGCCGTGGCTGAAGACCTCGGAGAGGCGGATGGCCTTCTCGACGGAACGCGGCAGGTTGTCGCCCGCAACCCAGCGCGTGATCGGCAGATCGACGGACAGAGAGAGCACGGCGACGGCCGTGATGGCTAGCGGAACCTGCCAGGCGAGTCGGCGATGCTGCGCATCGTCGAAGGCAGCCGCGGGCTCGACGCGTGCCCGCACGGAAACAGCCTTCATGCGAGCCCCCCCGGGAAGGCCGAGGCTACCCCATGGCCCCAGCCTCGCCAGCGCTCCACTCGCTTGCGAGCAATGCCCGCGGCGTCATGCTGAGGGGGCGCAATCCTGCGCGGACCATGCCTCAGGGCTGCGGAGACGGACTCATGGATCTCGGACTTTCGGGCAAGGGGGTGATCGTCACGGGCGCAAGCCGCGGCATCGGCCGCCAGATCGCGCTCAGCTTCGCGAAGGAAGGTGCTCACGTCGCGATCTGCGCGCGTGGCGAAGAGGCCCTCGAGGCGGTCGCGGGCGAGCTCCGCGCGCTGGGCGCGAAGGTTCACGCCGAGACCTGCGACATCGCCGACAAAGCTGCTCTCGAAGCCTTCCTCGACGGCGCGCAGCAGGCCCTCGGCGCGATCCATGTGCTGGTGAACAACGCCTCGGGCTTTGGGGTGATGGACAACGAGCAGGGCTGGGAGGCCGGCTTCAAGGTCGACGTCATGGCGACCGTCCGCGCCTGCTGGCGGGTCGTGCCCTGGATCGAGGCGGCCGGCGGCGGCTCGATCGTGAACATCTCCTCGATCTCGGGGCTCGGTGCGGGAATGACGGTGCCCTACGGCGCCGCGAAGGCGGCCATGATCAGCCACGCAACGTCGCTCGCCATGACGCTGGCGCCGAAGAAGATCCGCGTAAACACGGTCGCCCCCGGCGCGATCGAATTCCCGGGCGGGAGCTGGGACATGATCAAGAAGGCGAATCCGAAGATGTACGAGGGCACGCTGCGGCGGGCCCCGTGGAAGCGCCTCGGCACACCCGAAGAGGTCGCGAATGCCGTGGTCTTCCTGGCGTCGGACGCCGCAAGCTGGATCACGGGCACGACCGTCGTCGTCGACGGCGGCCAGATGCTGCCCTAGCCAGGCGGCTACGCCTTCTCCAGCTCCCGCATCAGCGCGCTCATCTCCATCTCGAGCGTGGCAAGTGCGGGGATCGCATGGGAAAGGTCGCCGGCGCGCCCCATCTGCTCGAGGCGAAGCGCAGCGTCTGCGGCAGCGCGTGCCCCGAAATTCGAGACCGCGCCCTTGAGGGTGTGGGCGGCCCGAGTCACGAGCGCCGCATCGGCGGCTTCGACGGCGACGCGCACCTCGTACACCAGCTTCGGCTCCTCAGCCCGCATCGTGTTGATCAGCTCGGTCACGAGCTCTTCGTCGCCATCCAGCTCGGCCAGCATCGCCTCCCGGTCGAATGCCGCTGTCTGCCCGGCCATGAAGCCTCCTGGCGCCCACGGCCGGGCGAGAGGGAGCCCGGCCTGAAGGGCCTGGGATCTTGTCGGCACGACGAGGCGGGAGCGTTAAGGCGCGCGGCGGCGCTTGCGGACGGCCTCGGCGAGCTCGCCGAACACGGGGAGCGTCATCTCCCAGCCCATGCAGGCATCCGTGATGCTCTGGCCGAAGACGGGCGTCTTGCCCGTCTCGAGCTCCTGGCGGCCATCGACCAGGAAGCTCTCGAGCATGACGCCGAAGAGGTGCCGACTGCCGGCAGCAATTTGCGCCGCGAGATTTCGAACGACCTCGGGCTGGCGCCGGTGGTCCTTGGCACTGTTGCCGTGGCTGCAGTCGATCATCACGCCGGGCCTCAGGCCGAGACGCACCAACGCGTCGATGGTCTTTACGACGTGCTCGGGCCCGTAGTTCGGCCCCGCGCTCCCGCCGCGCAGGATCAGGTGGCAATCGGGGTTTCCCCGGGTCTCGAAGATCGCGGCTACGCCCTGCTTGGTGACCGACAGAAAATGGTGCGGATGGGCGCTCGCGAGGATCGCATCGACCGCGACCTG
>CAYGXT010000187.1:1702-6288 GCA_964353695.1 uncultured Myxococcaceae bacterium | reverse complement strand
GCTGTTCGCGATCGACGGCGCCAAGGCCCTGCGCAAGGCCATCACGGCGGTCTTCGGCAGCTCGGCGATCGATCGCTAGCCCTGCGAGCGCGCCCGCTCCATCCCCTCGAGGATGTGGCGCGTCATGCCGAGCGCAAGCTCATGCTCGCCCATGAAGACCGTACCGGCATTCTCGTTCCGGAGCAGTTCGGCCTCCTCGTCGCTGTGCGTGCGGAGCACGATCTCGACCTTCGGATTCAGCATCCGCGAGACCTCGACCATGCGGCGGATGTTGACGGCGTCCGGCGTGGCGATCACGAGCATCCTGGCGCGTGCAACGTGGCCCTGGATCAGCACCGCAGGCTCGGATGCGTCTCCCGATACGGCGTTGATCCCCCGCTCGCGCAGGTTCTCGACGATCTCGCGATTCACCTCGACGACGACGAAGGGAATTCGCTTCTCGATGAGCGCCTCCGCGATGCGCCGACCGACGCGGCCGTAGCCGACGAGCACCACCTGTCCGGTGAGCTGTGCCTGGTCGACTCCCATCGGCAGCTCGGCCAGCGGGTCGGGGC
Source organism: uncultured Myxococcaceae bacterium (assembly GCA_964353695.1). Classification (GTDB taxonomy): domain Bacteria; phylum Myxococcota_A; class UBA9160; order UBA9160; family UBA9160; genus MYXO. Next base: position 5,734 of record CAYGXT010000187.1, on the reverse strand, counting down.
TCCGCTCGAGCATGCGCGCGAGACTCGAGCGCGCGCGGATCCAGCGCTGCGCCGGCTCGACGAGGGCGAACATCAACGGGTTGAGCGCGATCGAGATCAGCGCACCAGCGAGAATGAGGCTCTGCGCTTCGAGCGGGAGCATGCCCAGCGAGACGCCGAGACCCGCGAGCACGAACGAGAACTCGCCGATCTGCGCGAGGCCGCCGCCGACCGTGAGCGCCGTGTTCAGCGGATACCGGAAGGCGAGAACGGTCGCGACCGCAACGATCGTCTTGCCAAACATGATGATCGCCACGACCACGAGCACGCGGATCGGCTGCTGGATCAGAACGTCGGGGTCGAACAGCATCCCGACCGAGACGAAGAAGAGAACCGCGAATGCGTCCCGGAGGGGAAGAGAGTCCGCCGCCGCGCGGTGGCTCAGCTCTGACTCACGCATCATCATGCCTGCGAAGAACGCTCCGAGCGCAAACGACACGCCGAACACTCGTGAGGATCCATACGCGATGCCGACCGCTGCGGCGATGACGCAGAGCGTGAACAGCTCGCGCGAGCCCGTTTTCGCGACCATCCAGAGGAGACGCGGAAATACGCGCTTGCCGACGACGAGCATGAGAGCGACGAAGACCGCCATCTTTGCGAGCGTGACTCCGAACATGACGAGGCCGTCACGCAGGTGAGGCGCGCCGGCGGTTCCGTCGAGTGTCTTCGCGATCGGAGGCAACAGGACGAGCACGAGGACCGTCACGATGTCCTCGACCACCACCCAGCCGACGGCGATGCGCCCGTTGAAGGAGACGAGCGCTCCGCGCGTTTCCAGCGCCCGGAGGAGGACGACCGTGCTCGCAATCGAGAGCGCGAGGCCGAATACGAGCCCCGCGGAGAGGCTCCAGCCCCAGGCGTTCGCCGCCACACCGCCGAGTGCCGTGGCCACGATGATCCGGACGATCGCTCCGGGGATCGCGATGCCCCGCACCGCCGCGAGATCTTCGATCGAGAAGTGCAGGCCGACGCCGAACATCAGAAGCATCACGCCGATCTCCGCGAACTGGCCGGCGAGCGCCACGTCGGCGATGAAGCCGGGCGTGTGCGGACCGATCACGATGCCCGCGACGAGATAGCCGACCAACGGGGGCATCCTCAGCCGTGCCGCGATCAGCCCGAACACGAAAGCCAGTCCGAGGCCCGCGGCAATGGTTGTGATGAATGTCAGGTCGTGGTTCATGACAGGCAGCCGCCAGTGTGCGTGATGGAAACGAGTGTGTCATCCCGGGCCCGCCGGGGATTCCCCAGAATGAAGAGGGTTCTTTGCGGCGTGGCGCAGCCATGCCGCAAAGAACGCATTGAACTCAGCACCGATTTTCGCGCGGGCCTAACCGACAGGTTTCGATAAGACCCGGTTCGGCGTCCGCCGTGGCTATTGCCACTCCAGCCGGAGCTTGCGGTTGCCGAGCCAACTGACTCGCTGCGGCAGCTTATCCCAGGGCACCGCGCGGAGCAGCGGGTTGTGAGCGCGCTTGGGATAGCGGACGCTGATCTCGTCGCCGGCGATGCTGACCTGGCCCTTGCCGCGAATGAAGTGCCGGAAGATCTGCGGCGCATTGCACGCCTCGAAGCCTCGGAGCCGCTGGGCGAGCAGGTAGTAGAGGGTGTCTGCGATCATCGTCAGCACCACTTCGAAGTGGACCTTGACGAGGATGGGCGAGGACAGGGAGTTGAGGTGGAAGAACTTCACGGCCTCGGCGATGACGTTCTCGACATTCCAGCGCCTGGCGTAGCGGCCGATGACGGTCTCGACCGGCGAGCGAAGATCGTTGGTGATGAGGAAGGTGGGCTTCTCGTGCCCGGTGCCGCGCATGATAACTTGACGCAGTTGCCCGGGATAGCCGCGGAGTGATATTCGCGATTCGAGGACCCAGGGGCGCGGGTGCTTGCGCTTCTCGTGAGGGATCGTCACCTGCTCCCAGGCGGAGTGCGGCTGGGCCTCGGCGTTGCGAATCAGCTCTGACCCTCGCCGCCGGAGCGTGATGAACCGGATCTGCTGCTGGGCGAGCTGGGCGAGCTGCGAGTAGCTGGTGAACCGCGAGTCGAAGACCAAGGTCGGCGCCACGGACTTGGCGATGCTGCGCCAGAAGCGCACGAACTCGAGGACCTGGTCGTCGGCCTCGCTGCGCCGGAGGTCGGCCTGCGTGTAGAGGATGAGCTTGGAGGTGCAGTCCTGCGCGAACAGGGTCAGCGCGCTCTTGATGCCCTTGTTGCGCGCGCCGACCCAGTTCTTGTCGAGCACCGACTCGTCTCCCCAGTGAGGGACGGCGTGGAAGTCGAGGTTGATGGTATCGGAGGTGTACAGGCCGAGCCGCCGACCCGACTTGGCAACGCCCTGCTGCAGGCGGTCGAGCACGGGGCCGTCGAGAGAATGGGCGTAGGTGGACATCGCCGTGCACTTGGGCAGCACGTTGAGGCCGGCGAAGAGGCCGAGCCCCGCGTCGAAGTTGTAGTCGTTGGTGTGGCTGAGCCGCTCGGTGCCCGTGAGCTTGAGGGCAAGGAAGGCCAGGAAGTACTGCAGCGCCGGGATCGGCTTGGATCCGGGCAGGCCGCCGTGACCGGCGACGGCGTACTACAGCTCAGCCCCGAGCACGCGGCAGCCAACGCGAAGATCGTCGTCGAGGCGAAGGAGGACGCGAGCTACACCGTCGCGAACGCACTCGAAGAGATCGAGCAGGCACGGAAGAATCGTGGCGCTTGTGTCGGGCTCTTCGTCTTCTCCCGCGAGTCGGCGCCGGAGGCGCTGCCCGCCGTCGCGCGCTACGCGAACGACATCATCGCGGTATGGGACGCCAACGATCTTGCCTCCGATCTCGCGCTCGAGGTTGCCGTCTCCCTCGCGAAGGCCCTTTGCGTGCAGGGCAACATCGAGGAGCACGACGACGTGGATCTGGAGGTGATGGATCGAGCGATCCGAGACGTGGAGAAGCAGATCGGAGGGCTCGCGGAGATCCAGACCTCGGCACAGTCGATCGAGAGAGGCAGTCAGACCATCCTGGCCAAGGTTCGCACGATGACGGCGAACCTTGGCCGGGCAGTGAAGGACCTCGACGTCTGCGCAACCGGCGTGAAGCGCAGCCTGGGCGGCGGGCGCGTAGGTCTCACCCGCCGCGAGTAGCTATGCCCGGCGCCGCCCTGCCGCAGCGAGGCCCGCAAGCCCCGACGTCAGCAGCACGAGCGTGCCCGGCTCCGGCACGACGCCGCCCACCGTCTCGGACGTCACGCCCGGCACGAGCGACGTGCCCTGGACGTGGGCCGCCACGTTCACCGTGACGCCTCCGGAGGTCGAAGAGGTCTGGTTCAGCATGGCGAGCGTGAGCGGCTGGTTGGCCGAGAGCGTGAACGTCGCGAGCTGCAGCACGCCATTGCCGGGATTGCCGGTGCCATTGCCGAAGCCAACGCCATATTCGAAGGAGCTTCCGGCGCCACCCGCAACCGAGGGATTGGTCGACAGCACGTAGGCGGTATTCGGCGCGTTCGTGTTGCTGATCGCGACGCCGGTCGGGGAGCCCACGAGGTTGAAGTAGAGCTCGTGCAAATCGGCGTTCGCGCCGAGGATACTGCCAGCAAGGCTCACGGAGAAGTCGAGCGCATTTCCGTTCTGCGTGACGCTGACGCTGCCGAAGTTGCCGATCGTGGCGTCGTCGAACTCGACGTTGAGAGGAATCGACAGCGCGGACGCCGTCGAGGCGAGTCCGAGGCTCGCGACCAGGCTGAGGAGCAGGCGGGGCAGATGCAGCAGGTGGGGCAGATGCAGCGTAGACCGGGACATGGGGAACTCCTTCATGCAGCTTTCCCGAGCGTTCGTAGCCCTCTAGAAGCAGGATGTGTGCCAGCCTCGCCTCTCTCTCTAACCATCTGATTTCCTTGAGGTCCGGCATCTCTCGTCGGATCTCGAGCAGAGCCCGACGAAGACCCAGGCTTCGTTCGGGTGGTAGGTTTGCTCCACCCCGCAAAGAGTTTCATAGGCACCTCTCCGCCATCCCG
>CAYGXT010000187.1:0-1602 GCA_964353695.1 uncultured Myxococcaceae bacterium | reverse complement strand
TGGTAGGTTTGCTCCACCCCGCAAAGAGTTTCATAGGCACCTCTCCGCCATCCCGTTGGAACGAAGCTGCGGCTACCCTGCGCCGCATGGCACGCATCAACGAGAGCTACCGCAGGCTTCGCGCCGGGTACCTCTTTCCCGAGATCGGTCGCCGCGTCCGCGCGTTCGAGGCGGCGCAGCCCGAGGCCCCCGTGATCCGCCTCGGCATCGGCGACGTCACGCTGCCGTTGGCGCCCGCGATCGTATCGGCCCTGCGCGAGGCCGCAGCCGAGATGGGCACACCGCAAGGCTTTCGCGGCTACGGCCCCGAGCAGGGCTACGAGTTCCTGCTCGACGCGATCCGCGAGCACGACTTTGCAGCGCGTGGCGTCGACCTCGAGCGCGACGAGATCTTCGTCTCCGACGGCAGCAAATGCGACACGGGAAACATCCAGGAGATTTTTGGCGCGGAATGCAGCATCGCGGTCACGGATCCGGTCTATCCGGTCTACGTGGACACGAGCGTGATGGCCGGCCGCAGCGGTGCGGCCGATGAGGACGGCCGCTTCGCGGGCATCCATTACCTGGTGGCGAACGAGGCCAATGGCTTCGTCCCCGAGCCGCCCCGGGAGCGCGTGGACCTGGCCTTCCTCTGCACGCCCAACAATCCGACGGGCGCCGTGGCCAGCCGCGAGCAGCTCACGCGCTGGGTGGCGTGGGCCCGCGCGAACGACGCCGTGATTCTCTTCGACGCCGCCTACGAAGCTTATATCCAGGATCCCGCCCTGCCCCGCTCGATCTACGAGATCGACGGCGCAAAGCAGTGCGCCATCGAGTTTCGCAGCTTCAGCAAGCGTGCGGGCTTCACGGGCTTGCGCTGCGCATACACAGTAGTGCCGAATGCGCTCACGGGGAGCACGGTCGCCGGTGAACGCGTCTGCCTGAACGCGCTCTGGCAGCGGCGCCAGACGACGAAGTTCAACGGTGTCTCCTACCCCGTGCAGCGCGCTGCAGCAGCCGTCTACTCGCCCGAAGGGCTCAAGCAGACCGCCGAGCAGATCGCCTACTACATGGAGAACGCGAAGCTGCTGCGCGAGCGTCTGGGCGCGGCCGGCTTCACGCTCTTCGGCGGTGTCCACGCACCCTACATCTGGCTGCGTACGCCGCAGCGGATGGGCTCGTGGGAGTTCTTCGACCGGCTACTCGTCGAGGCCCACGTCGTCGGCACGCCGGGCGCGGGCTTCGGGCCGGCCGGCGAGGGCTACTTCAGGCTCTCGGCCTTCAGCTCCCGCGAGAACGTCGAAGAGGCCATCGGCCGCATCCGGAGGGTCTTCCGCTCATGAATCCCCGCGACGTCCGCACAGCCACCGATGCGCGCAAGATCGTCGAGGAGCGCAAGCTCAGCCACGTGAAGGTAGGGCTCTTCGACGTCGACGGAGTGATGCGTGGCAAGTACATGTCACGCGAAAAATTCCTCTCGGCGCTGGACGGAGGCTTCGGCTTCTGCGACGTGGTCGTCGGCTGGGATTCCCAGGACAAGCTCTACGACAACGTGAAGTTCACGGGCTGGCATACCGCCTACCCGGATGCGCCCGCCCGTATCGTGCCGGAGAGCTGCCGCGA
>CAYGXT010000186.1:0-6296 GCA_964353695.1 uncultured Myxococcaceae bacterium | reverse complement strand
ACCACCGCCTCAACCGCCGGCACATTCTCGTTGAGGATCGAGGCCAGCAGCTTGAGAAGCGCGACCCGGGCCTGGCTCGTGAACGAGCCGACCGTGATCTGGCTAGCCTGCCGAGAGATCGCCGAAACCCAGTGCGGATGGCTGTGGCCAAGGCTCGCGACGCAGACCCCTGCCATGAAGTCGAGGTAAGAAGCTCCGTCCTCGTCCTCGAGCATGACCCCCTGGCCCGATCGCATGGCGATGCCGGCCAGCGTGGCAAGACGTTGGATGCCCGGGGCGAGCCACTCCTGCTCCTCCGCTACCAACTTCTCGGATTCCGGGCCGGGGATCCTCATGGGCTCGCTCATGCGAACTCCTCATCCGGGGGGCAGGTCTGCTGCATCGCGTCGCGGGACACCCGCAAGTGGGCCAAGAGATACTGTGCAATCGCCGCGGCCGCATCCCGGCGGCAGCGGGAGAAGGAGGGCCAGTCGTTTACGTCGACGAGCCACGGCCGGCCTGCAGTGTCGAGCACCAGGTCGCCTCCGTAGACGGCAAGGCCGAGAGCCCGGGCCCCCGCCTCTCCGAGCTCGGCCCACGCCTCGGGCGCTGAGCGGGGGACTTCGCCGTCCCCTTCGAACGCCCGGAAGAAGCCGGTTCCGACGACGCCGTAGAACTTGATCGTGGGCCCGGCCACGTGGGCCTCGAGTACGGCCCGGCGCACGCCCCGAGCCGCGAGCGCGGCGAGGGCGCGCTCCACCTCGGTCGCACCCTCGGCGCGGAGCACGTCGCCTGCCTGCGTCGCATGGACGTCGCCCCGCTTCACCCAGACGCCGGCCGCGCCTCGCGCCTCTACCCAGGCCAATGCTGCCCGCCCCGGCCGGGAGCAAGCAACCAGCCGCGCCTCGGGCCTTGCCACACCGGCGCGGGCCAGGAGTGGCAGCAGGCGATGCCTGTGGCAGGCCTCGATCGCAGAGGCTCCGTGTACGAGGGGGATGCCGGCTCGCTCGAGGCGCCGCAGCCCGCGCAGCGCTGCCGGCCCCTGACACATGGCGAATACGAGGTCGCTGCCGCGGGCAGCCGCGGCCATGCGCTCGGGTTCGAGAACTCGCACCGACGCGCCGCGCGCCTCGAGCTCGCGGGCCGTCTCCTCGAGGATGGCGCGATCCGCCTCGACCTTGCCCGGCGAGTAGACGGCCTCGCGCAGGATCCCGGTGAAGAAGCCTTCGGTTTTGTTCACGCGCACCCGGCGACCACCTCCGCTGCCGCGAGATCGTCGAGCCGGTCCACGTCGACGACATCGCCGAGCTCGCAGATCTCGAGCTGCATGCCCTCGCGTACGATTGCCGCGAGCAGCTCGCGCAGCGCGCCGCCTCCCGCTTCGAGCAGCTCCGGCCCTCGGCGCAGCGCGCGCTCGGGCAGCAGATAAAGACCCGCCGTGGTGAGCGCGCTCGACCGCGCGCCGGGGCCGATCGCAAGGATCCGGCCCTGCGCATCGGCGAGCACGCGAAGCGGCCGATCCTCGTCGGGCCGGCGCGAGACGCCGATCAGGCCTTCGGGCGTCGCCGCGTCGCCGCGTACGATGCGTGCGGCGGCGGTCGCGAAGGCCGGCAGCGCGCGGCCAGGGAATACGCCGTCCACCATGGCGATCAGTGCGTGCCGGGCTCCCTCGGTGAGCAGCGCGGAAGCGACGTTCGCGAAGCTCTCGAGGCTCGATGCGGTGGTGCGACGCAGGCAGCGCACGGGCAGCGCCGGCGGCGCCGCCGCGAGCAAGGCCTCGATGGCGTCGGCATCGCGCTCGTTGACGGCGACGAGAGCCTCGCGGGCTCCGGCGGCCGCCACGGCAGTGAGCGCGTGGTACAGCAGCGGACGCCCCCCCACCTGGAGCAGCGCCTTCGGCGTCCTCACGCCGTCGGCGAGGAGGCGCTCGCCGAGGCCCGCCGCGAGGATTCCCGCCTTCACCTTGCGTCTCCGGGATCGAGATCGTCCACGCTCTCGATCACCAGTTCCACCGCCGGGGCGCACGGATCTGCAGGGTCGAGGCTGCGGCCGCCCGAAACCCAGATTGCTTGCAGCCCGGCCGCCGCTGCAGCTGCGACGTCGCGATCGAGGCGGTCGCCGGCCATCGCCACGCGCCCGGGCGCGAGCCCGAGCGCCGCGAGCGCCGGTGCGAAGATGCGTGGATCCGGCTTCCAGACTTTCGCGAGGCTCGAGTCGACGATGCTGTGCAAGAGGTCTGCGAGACCACACTCGCGCAGCAGCCTCTCCGTATTACCGCAGCCATTCGACACCACTCCGAGCGGGATGCGCTGTGCCAGCCGTTCGAGCAGCGGGCGGCGCCGCGCGAGGGCGCCGCTCGTCTCTTCGTAGAAAACCTTCACGAGTCGTGCAGCACGCAGCGGGCTCGAGGCGCCGAGCTGCTCGAGCTGCATCCTGACGTGGAGCGAGATCATCTCTTCGAGGCCGAGCTCGGCGGCGCGCGGGTGGAGCAGCACGCGCTGCTCCCCGGCCGCGAGCGCCGCCGCCATCGCTCCGGGCGTCGTCGCCGGGAGCTGCTCGCGGAGCAGCGCCTCGAAGCGCGCGCCCCAGCCGAGACCGTCGGCGTCGAGGGTGCCGCCCAGATCGAAGAGCAGAGCATCGACCTGCAGCCGCCGGCTGTCCAACTTTGCCCCGAGCTGCAGCGTCTCTCCTGCTCGCAAAGCGCTCACGTCGATTCGCGTTCGCAGAGCAGTGTCGCCGGCTTCCGCCCGGCTCGCAGCCGGATCAGCGTCAGCATCGCCACGAAGGCATAGCTCCCGACCGCCGCAAGCCACACGAACCAGGGAAGGCGCCCGATCACGGCCAGGAGCAGCACGAGGTAGGCAAAGTCGCGGCTCGCGAGGCTCTCGTACCGGTCGGAGAGCTCGGCCTTGCGCCCGCTGCGCTCGATCCAGCGCGAGAAGGCGAAGCCTGCAGCGGTCGCAAGCGCAAAGCCGCCGAGCGTGGCCCAGACCAGCCGCGAACTTCCGTGGCCGGCGTCCGTCGCGAGCGCATTCCATCCGATGGCGACGAAGATGGCGGCGTTCACGACGTTGTCGCAGATGAGATCGAGGCGGCGCCCGAAGGCGGAGCTCGTGAAGGAGAGCCGCGCCACCTCGCCGTCGCAGCCGTCGAGGATCGTAGACACGACGAAGAGGAGCGCGCCGAAAATCTGCAGCGCATGCGACTGCGTCGCGAGACAGGCCGCGCCCGCGAGGCCGACCCCGGTGGCGAAGAGTGTGATCGTGTTCGGCCTCATGCCGAGCCGGACGAGTCGAGGCGAGAGCCGGGAGGAGATCCTGCGGTCGAAGTGCCGTGCGAAGAAGCCGTCGGTCGGCTGCACCAGCGCCTCTAGCAAATGCCGCTCCAGCCGCAGGGCGTCCCCCTGCGTCTGGACGCGCTGGCAGAGTGCGCCGCCAGTAGCGGTGAGACGGAGCCTTCCCGTCTCTTGCAGCCGCGCGGCGAGCCTTCCCAGTTCTTCTGCGCTCTCGAGCGCACCTTCGGCCGGCTCTCCCGCCGGCACCAGCAGCGCGGCCGGGGTCTCGATGGGATTCTCCGCCGACATGGAGCCGCTTTCCGCGACGGCCGCCTCGGCCAGCGCGAGCAGCGCCCGCGGCTCGACCACGGCGTCGCCGGCGACGAAAAGAATGTGCGGGCCGTGCGGCCCGCTGCCGGGCGCGACGAGCGTGAATCCGGCATGCGCCAGCGCGCGCCGGGTTCGCTCGGCCACCGCCAGGCCAGCCACCTGCTGCGCGGCGCCGGCGCCAGCGGCAGGAAGCACGCAGGCTTTCACGATACGGCCCGTACGCTGCGCCCGCGCCCGGCCGCAAGGGCGGCGTAGGCGGCGAAGCCGGCCGCGGCCCACGTCACCTGCTCGAGACGCAGCACCAGGGAGAAGAGCAGGCCGAGAGACGGGTCGAGACCCGCGAGCCGCATCGCGAGCATGCGCGCACCCTCCTGGGCGCCGAGGCGCGCTGGCACGAAGAAGGCCGCCAGATCGAGTACCCGCGCCACCAAGAAGACGAGTGCGACCGTCTCGAGATCCGACGGCGCGCCCATCCAGCGCAGGAAGACCCAGAGCTGGAGCGCACCCAGGCTGCTCCCACCGAGGTGGAGCGCGACGGCAGCCGCGAGGTCGCGGGGCCGCTCGGCGTGGAAGAGAGCGATGCGAGCGTCCACCTCGGCCGCCACGCGCGCAAAGCGCTCGGCCCGCTCCGCGCCGACGACGCGGGCCAGGCTGCGGCGCTCGCCGACGAGGCCCGCGAGCCGACCCCTGCGCTGCACCACGAGAAAGCCCGCGACGCCGGCGCCGAAGAGCGTCACGGCCAGGAGCACACCGCCTCGCACCTCCGCCGGAAGCGGAACGAGAGCCAGAAGCAGCGTGACACCGGCCAGTGACAGCACGACGTCGGAGAGCGTGGCCGCGAGCTTGTTGATGGCGAGCGAGGCGGTCGCTTCCGTACCCGGCACTTCGCGAGGCACGAGCGTGCCACGCACGATCTCGCCGCCGAGAGTGACGGTCGGCGTCACGAAGTTGATGGCGGCGCCTGCGAGATGCGGCCACCAGAGCCGGAGCGGCGTCGGTCGATGGCCGGGCGCGAAGCAGCGTTGCCAGCCCCAGGTATGCAGAAAGTCGGCAACTCCTTCGATGGCGATGATGAGCGCGATGCCCGCGCCGAGAACCGATGCTTCGCGCCAGAGCCGTTCCGGCCCCACGTGCATCACCAGGGCGGCGAAGAGCAGCGTGCCGAGCAGGAGCGCGAACGTGTGGACGAGCTTCACGCGGGAAGCCCGTCCCGGGTGGGCGCGCGCAGCGCCAGGACGAGACGCAGTGCGTGCACCACACCGGTCCCAACGGCCCAGGCGCCCATGCTCACGAGACCGGCGAAGGGAGAGCCGAGCAGCGTCGCGACCAGCAGCATCGCCACGTAGATGTTGCGCCGGCCCGCGATCAGGCGGAAGGCGCCGTCGGCCCTGGAGAGCAGGTCGAGAGCAACGCCCAGCCGGGCGTGTCCGATCGTGTAGGCGATCTCGTCGAGGAGGTTTCCGCCGACCAGCGCCGCGCCCCAGACCACGGCATCCGCGTGGCCGGCATGGGAGAGGCCAGCCGCGAGCGCGATCCACCAGGCGTTCTCGTAGGCGAAGTCGAAGTAGGACTCGGCGGCGCCCAGCGGGGAGTAGTGAAGGCGCAGCCGCGCGAGCTTGCCGTCCACGCCGTCGAGCCAGCCCACCAGGTACATCAGGGGCAGCGCGAGGCCGAAGTTTCCTTGCCAGAGCAGCCAGGCGCCCAGGAACCCGAGCAGCGTACAGGCGATCGTCACCTGATTTGGCGTCACGGGAGTCGGGGCGAGCTTCGTAACGATCGCGTTCTCGATCGGCGGGTCGAGCCAGCGTGCCGGAGCGTCCATGACGTGCTTCTGTGTCGCGCGCACGAGAGCTCGTCCGGCCGCCCGTGCCGTCTCGGGCGTGCGGGCCGCGCGGTAGAGGATGGGGGTCTCACCGCGCATCTCGTCGGAGAATGTCGGAAGCTGCTCCGGGAGCAGCCGGGGCAGGGGGTCTTCCGGATCGAGCGGGGCACCCAGGCGTGCCGCATCGCTCCGCCCGAGCAGGGCGAGCCCCACTCGCGCATCGCCAGGCGGCGGTGGCACGAGGCAGGGCCCGGGCGAGGCCGTGAGCGCGCGTAGCAGGCGTCGATCGATCACGAGTGCGCCGTCTACTGCGAGCACGAGGCCCTCGCCCGCGCGGCGGGCCAGCGCTCGCGAGATCGGCTCGCCTGCTTGCAGGGGGATGCTCTCGAGATGCGTCCCTCGGCGCCGTGCGCCGAAGGCAGCCGCTTGCCTGGGCACGTCGCAGACGATCTCGATGCTCTGCACGCCTTCGAGCTCGAGGCTCCGCACGAGCCGCGTGACCAGCGGGATCCCCCCCACCACGCGCCAAGGCGCCTCGCCTCGCGCGTCGATCAGCGCGTGGATCGGGGGCGACGCCGGGCTGGCCGGCGCGATAGGACTCGCTTTCGGAGACGCAGCTCCCATCGACGGGATGCCCTTTGCAGACGGGGAAAAAACCCCGGGGCAGGATGAGTCCCGGGCCCGGCCGTCCGCTGTGGACGCAGTGATCGGGGTATAATCGCTACGTCCGTGGGCCGACCCGACCGGTCGCCGCCGTTGTACCGCATCCCTGCTCAATCTCCTAGTGCGGCGCCGAGCAGCCTTGCAGTAGGATGGGCGCGTTTTGGAGGCTCGAACCCCGCGAGGCAGCTCGGCTCTCTGTCGCCTCGCGCCCCGCGCGGGGGCGCTGCT
>CAYGXT010000185.1:0-6315 GCA_964353695.1 uncultured Myxococcaceae bacterium | reverse complement strand
GGCGATCCAGCCCTCGTGGTAGATCGCATGGTCACCGAACATCTCGAAGTACTGTGTCTTATGCTTCGACGGCGCATTCGCATTGGCCTTGTCGAAGGTGTAGGCCAAGCTGACGCCTTCGATCGGGCTCTGCTTGATGCCGTCGACGACCTCGGGCTGGCGAATGCTGGCCGCTTCGAGAATCGTCGGCACGACGTCGATGACGTGGTGGAACTGGTGGCGGATGCCGCCTTTGTCGGTGATTCGCTTCGGCCACATGATCGCCATGCCCTGCTTGATGCCGCCGAAGTGCGAAGCCACCTGCTTGGTCCACGAGAACGGCGTGTCGAAGGCCCACGACCACGGGACCGCCATGTGATTGTATGTCTTGTCCGAGCCCCAGACGTCGTAGAAGTACTTGAGCTGATCCTCCACCGGCACCTCGATGCCGTTGAACATGGCGACCTCGTTCGGCGTGCCGTTCATCGTGCCTTCGGCGCTGCCGCCGTTGTCGCCGCTGATGTAGATCACGAGCGTGTTGTCGAGCTTCCCCATGTCTTCGATCGCTTGGATCACGCGGCCGATCTCGTTATCGGTGTAGGCCACGTACGCGGCAAAGACGTCCACCTGGCGGATAAACAGCTTCTTCTCGTCGGCGGACAGCGTGTCCCACTCCTTGAGCAGGTCCTTGGGCCACGGGGTCAGCTTCGCATTGGCCGGGATCACACCCTGCTTCTTCTGGTTCTCGAAGATCTGCTCGCGGAGCTTGTTCCAGCCCTGATCGAAGAGGTGCAGCTTGCTGATCTTCTCGATCCACTCGGGCGTCGGATGATGCGGCGCGTGGACTCCGCCAGGGGCGTACTTGATCAAGAAGGGCTGCTCCGGGGAGAGCGCGTTGATGCGGTTCATGTAGGCGATTGCATCGTCCGCCATCGCGGTCGTAAGGTTCCAGCCCGGCTTGCCGACGAACGGATAGATCTGCGTGGTATTGCGGAAGAGGTTCGGCTCCCACTGGTTGGCGTCGCCGCCGATGAAGCCGTAGAAGTACTCGAAGCCCATCCCGACCGGCCACTGATCGAAGGGCCCGTCCTGGCTGGCCTGGAAGGCCGGGGTGTTGTGTTCCTTGCCGAACCAGGACGTGCGATAGCCGTTGTCCTTGAGGATGCGGCCGATCGTCGCCTTGTCGCGGGTGATGATGCTGTCGTAGCCCGGGAAGCCCGTCGCCATCTCGGAAATCTGGCCGAAGCCGACCGAATGATGGTTGCGCCCGGTAATCAGCGCCGCGCGCGTCGGTGAGCACAGCGCCGTCGAGTGGAAGTTCGTGTAGCGCAGGCCGTTGGCCGCGACCCGGTCGAGCGCCGGCGTCGGGATCACTCCGCCGAACGTGGTGGGCGTGCCGTAGCCGGTGTCGTCGGTGATGATGAGAAGCACGTTCGGAGCGCCCTTCGGCGGCTCGACGCGCGGCGACCAATACGGCGTCGACTGGGCGGCATTCCGCCCGATCTTCCCGCCGAACTTCGGCGGCGGCGGGGGGAGTTGCTTGCCGTCGATGGTGGTGGTCGCGGCCGGAGAGCCAGGAGGGGCCGCGGCCTGCTGAGCCAGGGCGGATCCCGCCACCAGCAGGGCGATGGAGGCAGGCCATACCAGCCAGCGCACGACGGAAAAGGAGATCTTCATCGGGTGTCCTCCGGCTCCGGGCTCGAGAAGGGGTTCAGCGTCGGAAACCTATCTGTGGAGTTTCGGCCCCAGCGGCCGCTCGAACTCGACTCGTGGCGTCTTGCCAGAAACGGGGAAGGGCTGCGCCTCATCCAGACCGTCATCATGCCACGCGCCGGCGCTCGCTGCTTGCGCGAGACAGTCGTTCGACGCAAGCGAGACCCGCGACGATCGTGGAGTTGCGCCGCATCCTCTACGCTCACGCGAAAGAATGGTGCGCGCGTCGCTGCGGCACGCGCTGCGACTACGGATGGTGTCCTCCGGATGAAGAGAATGATGAGAGTCGGTGGCCGTGCGCTGCTCGTCCTGGCGATTCTCGGCCTCGCCGCCTGGGCCGCGTCGGCGTTGTATTTCGGCCCCCCGCAATCGGCGTTCTGGGCGCTTGCGATCGCGGCGGTCGGCCTGGTTGCCGCCATATCCGCTGTCTTGCGCCGCCTGCGGCTGTGGCCCCTGGCATTGTTTGCGGCCGCCTTCGTCGCTTTCCTGATCCGCTGGCACGCTGTCGAGCCCTCCAATGATCGCGACTGGCAGACTGACGTGGCGTTGTTGCCGTTTGCGACTTTCGACGGCGATCTGGTGACGATCCACAACATCCGCAACTTCGAGTATCGGAGCGAGACCGACTACACGCCGCGCTACTACGACAAGACGTACGACCTGCGGAAGCTCGACTCGGTCGACCTGATCGCCGTGTACTGGATGGGCGATGCCATTGCGCACATCATGGCGAGCTTCGGCTTCGCGGATCAGGACTTCGTCACCGTGTCGATCGAGACTCGCAAGGAACGCGACGAGAGCTACGACACCGTGAGGGGCTTCTTCCGGCAATACGAGCTGACCTATATCGTCGGCGACGAGCGCGACTTGATCCGGCTGCGGACCAACTACCGCAAAGATCCGCCCGAGGAAGCCTACCTCTACCGCACCAATGCCCCGCCCGAGAACGTGCGCCGGCTCTTCCTGAGCTACTTCGAGGAGATCAACGCGCTCAAAGATCAGCCGGCCTTCTACAATAGTTTGACCACGAACTGTACGACCAACGTGCTCCGGCACAGCAGGGTAAATCCTGGCAACCACCGCTACTCCTGGAAGATCCTGCTGAGCGGCTACGCCCCGCTCTACACCTACGAGCTCGGCCGACTGGATACCCGCCTGCCGTTCGACGAGCTGAAGCGGCGCTCGCACATCAATGCCGCTGCGCAGGCGGCGGATCAGGCCGCCGATTTCTCCCAGCAAATTCGCGTTGGGGTGCCGAGACCCGCAGCCAGCGATTCCCCCGAATGAATGCGGCCTGAGGTTCTCCCGTGGTCAACACGAGGAGCCGAGGCGTTCAGGCCCGCCCAGAACGCGGTCATCGAGGCGTGGCGCAGGACTCTGCTACAACATCGGACGGTCCATGCGCGTCGTGACCCAGTGGACGACAGTGCTCCTCATTCTGTCGGCAGCGGCCGCCAGCCCCACCCTCGCACGACCCTTCCAGATCGGGGGCGTGGAGGGGGTCGCGAACCTCGAGCTGAGCTACGGCTTGCTGTCGCGGGTCGAGGCTCGCAATCCGGACCTCGTGGCCATCGTGAATGGCGGCAGCGCCGAGTCGGCAAACTTCGACGACGGAGAGCTCAACTACGACCCGGGGATCGTCTCGAACATGATGCAGGCGAGCGGCGAGCTCGCCCTCCACTGGCGCTTTCTCGGCGCCTATGTGCGCGGGATCGGATTCTACGACTTCGAGACGGAGCTCACCGATCGCGAACGCACTCCGCTCTCCAGCGGTGCCGACGGCTACGTCGGCAAGAACGTCGAGCTGCGCGAGTACTACCTCGACGCGCGCTTCCAGCTTCGTGGCATGCCCGTGGCGCTACGCGTGGGGAACCAGGTGCTCAACTGGGGGGAGAGCACCTTCGTCCGTTTCGGCGTGCAGACCGTGAACCCTCTGGACCTCGTGGCGGCCCTGCGCCCGGCGAGCTCGGCACGGGACGTCCAGATTCCCCAGGGCATGCTGTGGGCGGCCGCGAACGTGACCGAGGAGGTCGCCATCGAGGGCTACTACCAGTACGACTGGCAGCCTCTGCGTACACCCCCCGTCGGTTGGTTCTTCTCCGACAACGACTCGGTCGGCGCCGGGGGGCTCAACGTCGCCATGGCGGGCTCGGGTCTGTTCTCGGATCTGGGGACCAACCTCGATACCGCCTTTCGGCTGCCGCCGGGAACGCTGGGCTTCGATCGGGACTTCATGAGCATCCCCGGACGCGGCGTCCACGAGCCGAGCAACCAGGGACAGGGTGGGCTCACGCTGCAGGCCATCGTCCCGAGCCTCAACTCGACCAAGCTCGCGCTCCACTTCATCAGCTACCACAGCCGCCTTCCAGTGATCAGCGCGCGGACGGCGGATGCCTCGGCCGTAGCCGCCACGTCGCTGGCGGCGGTCGCCGCCCGGGCCGCAGCGCTCGCGCCCGTCTACGCAGCGCAGGGCCTCTCGCCAGCGCAGAGCGCCCTCGCCGCGGCCACCGCCGCTTCGACGCTCACGATCGGCGAGTACGCAAGCCAGGCGAGCTACTTCACCGAGTATCCGGAAGACATCCGCATGCTCGGCTTCAGCTTCAACACCGCGACGATGCGCACGGGCACGCTCATCTCCGGCGAGATCTCCCACCACTTTGATTTTCCCTTCCAGATCAATCCGCAAGACGTCTTCAACGCGGCGTTCTCGCCGATCGAGTTCACCCCGAGCTTCGGAAAGGGCCCGCTCGGCGCCTTCGGACCTGGTGAGGTCGTTCCGGGCTTCGTGAGACTCGGCAAGACCCAGGTCGAGCTCGGGGTCCGCCAGCTCCTCGGTCCGCGCCTCGGGGCCTCGCAGACGATCCTCGGGGTCGATGTCGGCTGGGTGCATGTGCACGACATGCCGGCTGGTAACGAACTCAGCCTCTCTGCGCCGGGTGTGACCGGACCGCGCGACTACGATCACCTGCCCGACGCGGATTCGTTCGGCTATCGGCTGCTGGCGGCGCTCACCTACGACGGCGTCCTGGGCGGCCTTACGGTTCAGCCGCACGTCGCGTGGTTTCATGACGTGAATGGCAATACGCCGGGTCCGGGAGGGGCCTTCCTCGCGGGCCGCAAGGCCTTCTCCGTGGGCGTCGCCGTCGACTACACCAACACGTGGCTGCTGCAGCTGGACTATACGAGCCTCTTCGGCGCCGGTCGCTTCAACCTGATCAATGATCGTGACTTCGTGCGCTTCCAGCTGAGCTACTTCTACTAGACGAGGGAGGGCGCGTGCGCTGGATCGGCTGGCTCTGGCTCTTGATGCTCCTCGCTCCGGTCGCACCGGCGGCGTGGAGCGCCGTCTCCGATGCGGAGGCTGCCCATCTCGAGGCCGACCTTACGCCGATGGGCGCCGAGAGGGGCGGGAACCCGGAGGGCACGATCCCGGAATGGACGGGAGGCATCACCGCGCCGCCGCCGGGCTACGAGCCCGGCATGCACCACCCCGACCCCTATGCGAGCGATCCCGTGCTCTTCACGGTCAAGGCCGCCGACCTCGATGTGCGCGGTTCCCTGCTCTGTGACGGCCAGAAGGCGCTGCTGCGGGCCCATCCCGAGAGCTGGCGCATCCCCGTCTACCCGACGCGCCGCTCCGCCTCTTACCCCGCGTGGGTCTACGAGGCCGTTCGCGCCAACGCAACACGGGCGCGTGTCGTGCTCGAGGGGAAGGGCTCGGTCGCCGACGCGCGCGTGGGCCCGCCATTCCCGATCCCGCACAGCGGCGTCGAGGTGATCTGGAATCACAACCTGCGTTGGCGGGGCGCACGGGTCCTTCGCAGCGAGGGGATCGCCGCCATGACGCGGTTGGGAAACTACCGCGTGGTCCTCCTCGAGCAGGTACTCGGCCTGCCGTACGGCGCGCAACGCCCCGATGCCTTCGGCCAGGAGTTCCCGAACGTGCTGCTGGCTCTCAAGGCGAAGGTCGTCGCGCCGTCGCGGATCGCCGGCGACGCCTCCCTCGTGATCGAGCCGATCGATCAGACGGACGATCCGCGCAAGTCGTGGATCTACAGTCGTGACCTCAAGCGAGTCTTCCGAGTGCCCTGGGTGGCCTACGACTTCCCGGCGCCCCACAGCGACAGCCTGCGCACCGTCGACGACTTCTGGCTCTTCAACGGCCCGCCCGACCGCTTCGATTGGGAGCTCCTCGGCAAGCGCGAGATGCTGATCCCCTACAACGCCTACCGCCTCCACGGCAGCGACGTCGGGCCCTCGGACATCCTCCTCCCGCATCACATCGAGCCCGATCTGGCGCGCTACGAGCTGCACCGGGTCTGGGTCGTGCAGGCGACGCTCAAGCCGGGGGCCAAGCACATCTACTCGCGCCGCGTCTTCTACGTGGACGAGGACTCCTGGCAGATCGCCGTCGCGGAGAGCTACGACCTGCAAGGGCGGCTGTGGCGCGTGAATGAAGCCCACGCCATCAACTACTACGACGTTCCCGTGCTGTGGAGCACCCTCGAGGTCTACCAGGACCTCGAGCAGGATCGATACCTCGTCACGGGTCTCGACAACGATCGCATCACCTATCGCTTCTCCGAGGGAAGCGATCCACGAGAGTTCAGCCCCAACGCGCTC
>CAYGXT010000184.1:0-6324 GCA_964353695.1 uncultured Myxococcaceae bacterium | reverse complement strand
CAGGACTTCAACGTGCCTTTTGTCTGTGGCTGCCGCGATCTTGGAGAAGCCCAGGCAAGACGTGAGCAGCGAGCCCAGGCCCACGACGGTTCCACCGCCGAGCGCGGTGCCGCCGACGCGCGTCACGGCGAGGCCATCCACCAGCATCACCGACGTGCCCGTGCCGACCGAGACGACGAGGTGGCGCTCGGTTGTCAGGTCCTGGCCGAGCTGCTCCTTCAGCAATGCGGTGGAGCCCGCTCCCCATGCCGCGAACTCGTTCACGGGATAGACCTCGAGGGAGAGCAACCGCGCCAGCTCGCTGGAGCCCCCTCCCGTCACCCCGACACGGCCCGGCTTGGCGCGCTCGACGGTTTCGGCCACGTCGCCATGAGCCCCGGCGGGGATCAACGTGAACTCCGTGGCGCGGCCCGGTGTCCGAATGGCAATCTTCGCGAGCGTGGCGCCGACGTCGACGCCGGCCACGGTTCCATTCCCTCGGGACGAGTGATAGCCTTTTTCTTTCAACGGGTTGCGCCTTCGATGAGGACTGCGCAAGGATGTATACCGCGTTCTACGGCCTGCGTGAAAAGCCTTTTGCGCTGAGCCCCGATCCCCGTTTCCTGTTCCTGGCGCAGTCGCATCGCGAGGCGCTGGCACACCTTCTCTACGGGATCGAGCAGGGCGAGGGATTCATCGCCATCACCGGCGAGGTCGGCACCGGGAAGACCACCCTCTGCCGAACCCTGCTTCAACGCCTCGGCGCCGAGAACGAGGTGGCATTCGTCTTCAACCCGAAGCTCTCCGGCCTCGAGCTGCTGAAGACCATCAATGCCGAATTCGGCCTCTCGCACGAGAGCGACTCGCAGCGCGAGCTCAACGACGCGCTCAACCGCTTCCTCGTCGAGAAGAAGCGCGAGGCGAGGCGCGTGCTGCTCATCATCGACGAGGCGCAGAACCTCGAGCGCGAGACCCTCGAGCAGGTGCGCCTGATCTCGAACCTCGAGACCGAGACCTCGAAGCTGATCCAGATCGTGCTGCTGGGGCAGCCGGAGCTCGATGCCATGCTCGAGTCTCCCGAGCTGCGGCAGCTCAAGCAGCGGATTGGCGTACGCTGGCGGCTGCGTCCGCTCTCGCCGAGCGAGACTCGCGAGTACGTCCGGCACCGGCTGCGGATCGCGGCCGGTGCAGCCCGAGAGCTGTTCTCTCCGGCGGCATTGCGTGAGCTGCACCGGCTCTCGGGAGGCATCCCGCGTGTCGTGAACGTGCTCTCGGATCGCGCGCTGCTGGCGGGCTATGCGGCGGGCATCCGCGAGGTGAGGCCTGCGCTCGTGCGCGCGGCGGCCACCGAAGTTCGCGGTCATGCAGGGGGCGACTGGCTCCGGCGAAAGCTCGCGCGCCCTGCTCTGCTCGACGTCTCGCTCGCGGCCGTGCTGATCCTCTGCGCCGGCCTCTGGCTCTGGCTCTCTCGCACGCCACAGGTTTCGGCGTCGATTGCGAGCAGCTCGTCGGTGGATGTCGCTGCGCCGCCGCCGGTTGCCCCTTCGGAGACTGGCGAGGATTCCGCGGCGCTACCGGAGCCCGCGCCGGGCGAGGCCCCCGCGGCAGAAGGAGCAGGCCCGCCGGCGCCGTCCGAAAGCGTCCCGGCTACGTTGATGCCCATGCCCGAAGAGCCCGTCTCGTCCTCGGACGCTTTGCGGCGGCTTCAGATCGAAAGGGAGATCGCTTGAGCACGATCCTGAAGGCGCTTCGCCGGCTCGAGCAGGATCGGGTGGTGGAGGTCGAACGTCCGCTGGAGGCCGCGGTCGTTGAGCCTGCCCCTGCCAGCCAGGCCTCGAGAGGCGGCGCTCGCTGGCTCGCCGGCGTGCTCGCGGCAGCGGCCCTCGGCGCGGGCACAGTGCTACTGCTGCAGCGCGAAGGTGGCGCTCCCACGCCCTTCGTCTCCGCCGGCCCCGCGCATTCTGCGCCGCCCATCGCCACCGCGCCGCCCGTCAGCGCCCCGCCACCCGTCATCGCTGCGCCTCCGCTGCCCGTGCTGGCTCCTGTCCCGGCTCCGGCCCCGGTCGAGGCCGCCCCGCCCGCTCTCGCGCCGTCGGCTATGGCTGCGCAGTCGCCGTCCGCCGCCGAAGCCGCAGCCCCCGGGCTGTCGGAGGAGCCGCTCGACCTCGCGGAGCAGTCGCCGCCGCCGCCCGTCGCCGCCCCGCCGTCCCCGGTGGCGAAGCTGCCGGCCGTCGTCTCACCTCCGGTCGCGAAGCTACCGGCCGTCGCGCCGCCCGTGCAGGCGACACCCTTGCGTGTCGCGCGGCTCGAACCGCGCGCTGCGGCGCCGAAAGCCGCGCTTCCGGGCCGTGCCGCGCCTGGCTCCGAGGCCGGAGCCGTCGTGGCGCAGTCCGTGACGCACGGCGCAGGCGATGCGAGCGAGGGCGAGGACGTACGGACCATCGAGCCCCAACACAAGCGCACGGCCCGCGTGGCGCCGACGGCTGCACTCGGCATCTCGGTGCTCCGTACCATCTGGCATCCGAAGCCCGAGCGGCGTACGGCGCTGCTCGATACCCCGGGTGATGCGTCACCCCACGAATTTCATGAGGGTGACCGCGTCGGCTCCCTCCTGCTGCTCCGAATCGAGCCCTCGGGCGTGGTCTTCGAGCGCGATGGGGTCGAGCTGCGCGAGAAGATCATCGCCCGGCCGTAGCCAGCTCGGGAGCGCCGCCGGCCGGCTCAGCGCAGCGCGATCGAGCCGTTCGAGGTGCGGAGCTTGACCGGGGCGCCGCCGCGGCCGAGGGTGCCGCGTACGCGGCCATTCGTCTCCCGCGTTCCGCCGCCGAGGTTGCGGTCGTTGCGGATCACGCCGTTGTCCACCTGGATGTCCACGTCCGCATCCACCTGCTCGGGCAGGTCGAGGACGATGCGGCCGTTGCTGGTGGCAAGCACCACGCCCTCGCGCGACATGTCATCGACGGAGGCCGAGATCAGGCCGTTCGAGGTGGAGGCGTCGATGGAGCCGCGGTGCCCGTCGAGCTCCACTTTGCCGTTGCTGGAGCGCGCCACCAGTCGGCCGCAGGTGTCGCTGCACGCGACCTTGGCGTTGGACGTCATGATGTCCACGTCCCCGACCACGTCGCTGACCGTCACGGAGCCGTTGCTGGAGCGCGCTTTCACGGAGTTTCGCAGGCCCGAGATGCTGACCTTTCCGTTGGTGGCAATCACCTCGACACGCAGCTTGTCGGGCACTCGGATCTCGAGGTTCACACTGCCATGGCGGTTCCACTTGCGCGGGATCTCGACCTCGAGAGAGAGCACGCCACCCGTCTCGACGTCCACGACGCGGATGTCGTCGAGAAGCCGCGTTGCCGCATCGGGAGACTCGGCCCGTGCCGACTTGCAGGCTTTCACCTCGATGTCGTCGCGGGCCTCGCCCCGGATGCAGGTCTTGCCGTTCACGTTGTGGACGCGGATCGAGCAGTTTCCCGGCGATGGGAAGTGGAGCGTGTCGACGCACTCGACGCGCTCACTCCACGGGATGCCGGCCAGGAGCGTTCGCAGGAAACCGCCCAGGCCGCCCCGGTCGTCGTCGCAGGCCGGGGAGTGGGAACGGTGAGGCCGGTTGCGGCTCATTGCGAGCGCTCCGGGAGCCGGACGCGACGCCAGCCAGAATCTTCTCGCTGCACGGAACGCAGGCGCCGGCGCATGCGATAGCGGTTCCAGCGGTAGCGGATCTGCTCGAGAGAGGGCAGGCCCGGGCCGGTGCCGGAGCTGCGCAGCAGCAGCCAGCCGATGCCGGCGCCGCTCAGATGACCCAGGATGCTCACATTGGACGGGCCCATCAGAAGGTCTACGCCCACCATGATCGGGATCAGCCAGATCGCCCGGAACGAGACGGGCGGGAACATGAGGGCAATGGTGCGGTCGGGCCAGATTAGCGAGAAGGCGAGCACAACAGCGTAGATCGCACCCGAAGCGCCAAGGGTTGGAACCTCGAGGCTATGCAGCGAGCGCATCCCCGCCCAGACCAGGAGATAAGGGATCAGTGCAATCAACACACCCGCGCCGACGCCACACGTGAGGTAGTAGCGGAGGAAGCGCTTCGTGCCCCAGATCGCAGCGACCTGCGAGCCGAACATCCAGAGCATGAACATGTTGAAGATGAGGTGAAATGGGTTCTGGGGGTCGTGCAGGAACATGTACGTGAACGGCTGCCAGAGCATGCCGTGCACGAAGGCCGTGGGTGAGACGGAGCCGAGCAGTGTGATCCACGGGGAGAGGTGCTGCGCGACGAAGACGACGCCGTTCGCGATCAGGAGCTGCTTGATCACCGGCGGCGTGATCGGAGGCCCGAAGCCCCCGCCGCCCGAATAGCCGCGACCGTTCACTTACGCCCAAGCCTCCAAGTCGTTCAACGACCCGCTTCGGTTCGCGTCACGACGCCTTCGCCTCCAGGGTTCTTCGTCCGGAGCTCTCGATGACTTGCGACGTTCCCGGTGGAGACGGGACATCGAAAGCGACGGTGTCAAGCGAGGGTGTCAAGGCACGGCAGAGGGGCGCAGTCTGCTGCCGTCCACGCTCAACCTATCCCCCCTAACCCCCCGAGTCAACGGAGCTTTGACCCGGCGCGAGAGCATCGAGCTGAGCCGCCGCCTGCCCCTCGGGAAGGCCCGAGAGATCGATGATCGGAAGGTCGATCCGCAGCTCTTCCCGGATCTCCTCGATGCGTCTGCGGCAGCGTGCGGGGGAGCCGCCCACCAGGCCCTCGGCGAGATCCGCGTCCGGCACGTAGCGAAACCAGGGGTTTAGCCGGCGGAACTCGGCCCGCACGGCGGGCTCCCCGGGCCCGGTCGCGCCCGCCCGCGTGAAGATCCACATCGAGCGCGAGATCCGGCCAGAGTCGTGGCCACGCCGCTCGCAGGCGCTCGCGAGCACTTCTGCCGCCCGCTCGACTCGGGCCCGGATCGGCGGGAGGTTCACATCCCAGATGTCGGCGTGGGCCGCCACCACCTCGATGAGGCGAGGAGCCCGGGCCGCCACGGCGACCGCGATGCGGCCGGCCGGCGGCAGAGGCCTTACGACTGCACCGTCGAGGCTCACGAACTCACCGCGTAGGCTGAAGCGCTCACCGCGCCAGAGCGCCTGGACCGCCTCGAGGGTCTCATCCAGCCAGCGAACACGTTCGCATACAATCGGAAACGGGAGTCCGAAGGCCCGGTCCACTGAATGCCCGCCGATCGAAATCAGGAACCGGAAGCGGCCGCCGAAGAGGTGGCTCGCCGTCGCCGCGCTCTGGGCCAAACGGGCGGCGTTCCAGTGGTGCACGAGGCGCATCGACCCGATCTCGATGCGCCGGGTCCTGGCGAGAAGGGCGATTGTCAGCGTCCAGCCGTCGAGGACATCTCTTGGGGTCTCGCCCCCCATCTGGCTGGCATCGCCGTCTACGAAGACGGCCGCATAGCCGAGGGCCTCTGCCCGCAGCACCAGGCGGAGCAGGGCCTCGAAGGAGTGGCACTGCCAGGCCAGGGCCACCGCGAGCGGGCGCGGATCTTCCGATCCGCCCGTCACGTCTGGCCCAGGCGGCCCAGGCGGTGGGCGGCATGCAGCAGTGCCAGGGCGCTCTTGGCGTCGCGCAGCTCGCCTGTCCAGATCATCTCGAGGGCCCGATCGAAACGGACTCTCACCACCTCGATCACCTCGTCCTCCTCGAGCCGCTGTGCCACGGGCTCGAGCTCGAAGGCCGCGAAGAGATGAATGCGCTCGTCGGTGAAGCCCGGCGTGGTCCAGATCTCGCCGAGCCGCTCGAGGCGACCCGCACGCTGCCCGGCCTCCTCTTCGAGCTCACGCGCCGCGCACGCTTCCGGGTCTTCGCCGCCGTCGAGCTTGCCCGCCGGCACCTCGAAGATGGTTCCGCCGGCGGCGTGCCGGAACTGCTTGATCAGCAGCACCTCGTCCTCGCTCACGAAGGGGACCACCGCGGCGGCGCCCGGATGGCGCACGATGTCGAGCGTGACGCGGCGTCCGTTGGAGAGCTCGACCTCTTCGGCGAAGACGGAGATCGAGCGCCCGCGGTAGGCGGGCGTGCCGCGCTGCCTCACGACCGGGCCTGGTCGGGCCAGGGGCACTCTTCACGCAGCGGGCAGGCCTCGCAGCGGGGCCTCCGCGCGTCGCAGCAGACGCGTCCGTGATGGATCACGCGATGCGAATACGGGGTCCATTCCGGCTTGGGAACGAGCTGCATCAGATCCCGCTCGATCTTCTCGGGATCCGTCTGGCGCGTGAGGCCGAGGCGCCGGTTGATGCGGATCATATGCGTGTCCACGGTCAGCCCAGGCACGTCGAAGGCGCTGCCGAGCACGA
>CAYGXT010000183.1:2377-6326 GCA_964353695.1 uncultured Myxococcaceae bacterium | reverse complement strand
GGGTGCTCTCGGCACGCCGGAAGAGACCCTCGCCGTCGGTTTCTTCGCGCACGACGCGCTCCCGGAGCCCTTCGTGCCCATCCACCACATCCGAATCCGCGATGCGATCGACCGCGACGCGGTGTGTGTCCGCTAGTGAAGGGGGGGGCGATGCGGCAGCGAACGACGAAGTTCATCTTCGTGACGGGAGGCGTGCTCTCGTCGCTCGGCAAGGGCCTCGCCTCGGCGAGTCTCGGCTCGCTGCTCGAGGCCCGTGGCCTCGAGATTACGTTCCTCAAGCTCGATCCCTACCTGAATGTCGACCCTGGCACCATGAACCCATTCCAGCACGGTGAGGTCTACGTCACCGAGGACGGCGCCGAGACCGACCTCGATCTCGGCCACTACGAGCGCTTCACCAACGCCACCATGCGTAAGATCAACAACGTGACCGCCGGTCGCATCTACGACGCCGTAATCGCCAAGGAGCGCCGCGGCGACTACCTCGGCGCAACGGTGCAGGTGATCCCGCATGTGACCGACGAGATCAAGTCGCGCATCCGGCAGGCCGCGGAGGGCGTGGACATCCTGATCGTCGAGGTCGGTGGCACGGTCGGCGACATCGAGTCGCTCCCGTTCCTGGAGGCGATCCGCCAGTTCCGCGCCGACGTCGGGCGCGAGAACGTCTGCTACATACACATCGCGCTGGTGCCGTACATCGCCACCGCCGGCGAGCTCAAGACCAAGCCCGTGCAACACTCGGTGAAAGAGCTCCGCACCGTCGGCATCGCCCCCGACGTGATTCTATGCCGCACCGACCGCTTCCTATCGAAGGCCCTCAAGGCGAAGATCGCCCTCTTCTGCAACGTCGACGACGACGCCGTGATCACGGCCAAGGACGTGGAATGCATCTACGAGGTGCCGCTGATCCTGCATCAGGAAGGTCTCGATGAGAAGGTGACGCAGGCCCTCAGCATCTGGTCTGGCCGCCCGAACCTGCGCGCGTGGGAGGACGTGGTCGAGCGCGCGACGCATCCCGAGCGGGAGGTCACGATCACCATGGTCGGCAAGTACGTCGACCTGACCGAGAGCTACAAGAGCCTCAACGAAGCGCTGCATCACGCCGGCATCGCGCACCATGCGCGCGTCCGGATCGAGTATGTCGATTCGGAGAAGCTCACGGACGCCAGCGTCCTCGCGAATGCCGCGGGCATCCTCGTTCCCCACGGCTTCGGTGCGCGCGGGGTCGAGGGCAAGATCGCGGCGGTGCGTCTCGCGCGCGAGCGGGGCATCCCGTACTTCGGCATCTGCTACGGCATGCAGATGTCCGTGATCGAGTTCGCGCGCCACGCGGCGGGCCTCGAGGGCGCCAACTCCTTCGAGGTGGACGAGAAGACGCCGCATCCCGTGATCGACCTGCTTCCCGAGCAGCGCGCCGTGCGCGACAAGGGCGCCAGCATGCGGCTCGGCGCCTATCCCTGCGTGCTCCAGCCCGGAACGAAGGCCTACGAGGCCTATGGCACGGCCGAGATCAGCGAGCGCCACCGCCACCGCTACGAGTTCAACCCCGACTACCGCGACCGCCTCTCCCGGGCCGGCCTCGTACTCTCGGGGACCTCGCCGGATGGGCGCCTGGTCGAGGTGGTGGAGCTGGCCGGTCACCCCTGGTTCGTCGGCTGCCAGTTCCACCCCGAGTTCCACTCGACGCCCTTCAAGCCGCATCCTCTCTTCAAGGCCTTCGTCGCGGCGGCGCTGGAGCGGGGAGCCAAGAGCCTCTGAGGCAGGCCTTGGGGAAGGGCGGGGCCGTGCTTGCGCGCCGCCCGGGGCTTCTCTACACCCTCTTTCTCGCGGAAGAGCGGGACGTTAGCTCAGCTGGGAGAGCGCCGTGTTCACACCGCGGAGGTCGCAGGTTCGATCCCTGCACGTCCCACCATCCGCCCCGCTTTCGTCGTTCTGGCCCGGTAGCTCAGTCTGGATAGAGCACCAGCCTCCGAAGCTGGGGGTCGCGCGTTCGAATCGCGCCCGGGTCACCACCTCTCTTCTTGCGGAGTCGAAAATGCACACTGGTGGCGAGAGGATCTCGCCACCAGTTCGAACATCACTGAGAAGTCATCGGTTCAGGGATCTTGAGGCCTACTCGTGAGCCTTCCCCTCCACCGGTACCTCGATGTTCTCCGCTGCACCCCTGGTTGCGCGGACCAGACTGTTGATGCCCGTCGCTGCGATGGCGCCGGCCAGTACGAAGATTGCGCCAACCGACAGCACCCCGGAAAGTACGCCGAGCACCACGGTCGCTTGCGCGAAGACGCTTTCATGGATTGGGCTGCCGAAGATCGCAGAGCCGAGGATCACTCCCGCATAGCCTCCGTAGAGCAGGGACGGGAGCAGCCCGACCACGAGGAAAAGGATCAAGCCAACTACGCCACCGGCAAATGTTCCACTGTTCGGTCCCGACAAAATCGCGATTCTCTTGGTTGCCATCTCTCTCTCCTTCACACAACCGCGATGCTTCCGCGACTGTGTTGTGATTTGCTATCTGACTCCTTTCTAAAGCATTCTTTGTGCCAACTCGTAACTGGCTGATTTCTTGGCTATTTCAGGAATGTTTGCCGTCGGCATAACGCGACAGACGCATCTAGGAAAACCAGGACTTATTGAACTTCTGTTAGGCAATTCAATGACTTACGGGATTGTCGCAAGACGGCGACAGGCACAAGACGCAAACGCGACAGTCCTATCGGCCACCGGTAGAAATGCGGTTGCGGCACGGAGTGCCCGTCAGCCCTGCGAGGCGTTTCCGGCGTGCATCTTCGCGCGACAGGCGCAGCAGGGGCGCGAAGAGGCGGGCCTCGCGTCCCGCAGCGGCCCCCGATGACTCCCGACGAGGCGCTCGCTGCGGCCCGTGCCTGGCTTCGCGACGCTCGCCGTGTGGTGGCGCTCACGGGGGCGGGGATCTCCACCGAGTCGGGCATTCCCGACTTCCGCGGGCCGCAGGGCGTGTGGACGAAGAACCCCGAGGCCGAGAAGATGGCCACGCTCTCGCATTACGTGGCGGACCGATTCGGGCTCAATCCCAGCGCTCACAAGGTAGGGAAACCCACCGGCCGGAGGCTGGTACACTGCCGCAGTCGACAAGTACCTCGCCCCTTGGGCGATGCGCTGCTGGGGAAGAGGGCAGCGCTGGTGGCCAATTCATGGGCAAGCACCGAAAAACTCTCGATGCGGTCCTTCGCGGCACATCCGACGCGAATGTCGCATTCTCGGACTTGGTTTCGCTTCTGACCGCTCTGGGATTTCA
The DNA here is from genome assembly GCA_964353695.1 of uncultured Myxococcaceae bacterium. Taxonomy (GTDB): domain Bacteria; phylum Myxococcota_A; class UBA9160; order UBA9160; family UBA9160; genus MYXO. The sequence continues at coordinate 3,049 of CAYGXT010000183.1, read as the reverse complement.
ACTCCACATCCGAGGCGACCACCATATCTTTCACCGCGATGGCGTCGATGAGATCATCAACATCCAGCCGCGCGGATCCAAGGCGAAGCCCTATCAGGTGAAACAAGTCCGCGGCATCGTCGTACGATATCGATTGGGAGACAGCCTGTGAAATACGAAGTCATCATTTACTGGTCCGCCGACGACAAAGCTTTCATCGCCGAAGTGCCCGAGCTCCCCGGCTGCATGGCCGACGGCGGCACTCCCGCCGCCGCACTCAAAGCAGCGCAGCGGGTGATGAAGGAGTGGATCGAGGTCGCCAAGAAGCTCAAGCGTCCGATCCCAAGGCCACGCGGGCGCCTCATGTATGCGTAACTTGCGTTGGGTAGCACCACTTACCCCGTCAACTCTACGGCAAGAAAGATTCCCAATTCTGCCACGTCTATGAAGACAGGTGCCCAGCGAGCCGCTTCGGTAGGAGGCGACGTGAGCCACCCGGTCGTGCGCGTCTCTTCGTTCGAGATCGTCGGGCCGAACGCGATCCGCGTCTGCTTCGATGACGGAATCTCACGCGTCATCGACTTCGATCCGGCGACGCTTCATGACTGGCCCCGCTACGCGGAGGCTTTCGGGGGCCGGGCGCAGCAGGGGCGCGAAGAGGCGGGCCTCGCGTCCCGCAGCGGCCCCCGATGA
>CAYGXT010000183.1:0-2277 GCA_964353695.1 uncultured Myxococcaceae bacterium | reverse complement strand
CGCAGGGCGTGTGGACGAAGAACCCCGAGGCCGAGAAGATGGCCACGCTCTCGCACTACGTAGCGGATCCCGCGGTGCGAAAGCGCGCCTGGCGGGCGCGGCTCGAGTCCTCCACGTGGACGGCACGGCCGAACGAGGGGCACCGCGCGCTGGTGCAACTGGAGCAGCGTGGGAAGCTCCAGACGCTCATCACGCAGAACGTGGATGGCCTGCACCAGATCGCGGGCTCCTCGCCCGAACTCGTGGTGGAGATCCACGGAACGATGCGCGAGGTGGCCTGCCTCGACTGCGGCGATCGGGCGCCGATGGAGCGGGCGCTCGCGCGCGTGCAGGCGGGCGAGGAGGATCCGGCATGCGGGCGCTGTGGTGGCATTCTCAAGTCGGCGACGATCTCCTTCGGGCAGGATCTCGTGCCCGAGGATTTGCGCCGGGCGCAGCGCGCGGCACTCTCCTGCGATCTGCTGCTGGCCATCGGCTCGACGCTCTCGGTCTACCCGGTAGCCGCCGTGGTGCCGCTCGCGCGCGATGCCGGCGCGCGCATCGTGATCGTGAACGCCGAGTCAACGGCGATGGACGACCTCGCGGATGCGATCCTGCGCGGCCCCATCGGCGATCTGCTGCCGCGGCTCGTGGCGGACGACGACTGACCCCATCGAAGGAGAAGAGCCATGACCGATCTCGCCGTGCTCGAGGCGCGCATCCAGAAGCTCGAGGATCTCGAGGAGATCAAGCGCCTCAAGTACCGCTATCTGCGCGCCCTCGACACGAAGGCGTGGGACGAGCTTGCGCTAACGCTCACCGAGGATGCCAGCACGGAGTACTCCGACGGCGCCTATCGATTCAAGGGCCGCGATGCGATCCTGAGCTTCCTGAAATCCACGCCGCTGGCGCAGCCGGATGGTTTCGTCGGCGTGCACCACGGCTCTCAGCCCGAGATCGAGCTCACGGGGCCGAGCAGCGCGCGAGGCATCTGGGCGCTCTACAACTACCTGATCCACAAGAGCGCGGAGCAGGGGCTGCGGCTCTGCGCCTTCTATCACGACGAGTACGTGAAGGTCGGTGGCGTGTGGCGGATCCATGCCACGGGCTATCGCCGCATCTTCGAAGAGACCTGGAGCCGCAAGGACATGCCGAGCCTGCGAATCACGGCCGGCTGAGGGCCTCAGCTCGCTCGCAGCGGGCGGACGATCTTCTTGCGCGTCTTGTTGATCGCGCGCAGCTCCTCGGTCGTGGCCTCGGCGAGATCGGTGCCGACCACCTCGTCGGGCTCCAGCGCCAGCTCCCGCATGTCCACCCACTGTGCGTAGACTGCCTTGGTGCGGTCCGTGATGATGCCGGCCTTCAGCAGGGTCTTGATCAGCACGCGGAAGATGTTCGTGCTCTCCATCATGCCCTTGCGCCGGTCGGCATCGGTGAAGGCCTCGAGGACCGAGGCTCGAACCCACTGCCAATCGAGGCCGAACTCGCGGTAGATCTGCTGCTTCTGCTCGGAGTTGACGAGGTTGAAGAGGAGCTTCTGGAAGGTGCTCGCGGCCCAGTCTTCGACCCGCGCATGCTCCTCCTCGTCGAGCTTCGGCATGGTGCGGTCGGCCCAGATCTTCCCGAACTTGTGGTGGAAGGCCTCGTCGCTCATCACGAGCTGCACCAGACGACGGAGCAGCGGATCGCGGGTGCGGGCGTAGAGGGTCGCGAACGCGCCCATGGCAAGGCCCTCGATCAGCATCTGCATGCCCACGAGCTTCTGGTAGACGTAGGGCGAGCTCACGATGCCGCTCATCAAGCCCGCCAGCGTCGGGCCGGCCTCGAGGGGCGTGCCGAAGCGGATCTGGACGTAGCGGGAAAAGGCCGTTACGTGACGCGCCTCTTCGCGCGTCTGGTTCGCGGCGTACTCCTGCGCGCCAGGGTCTCGCATGATCTGGCAGAGACTCGCCGAGAGCGACATGGCGCCCTGCTCGCCGTGGAGCAGGCTCGAGATCATGAAGCGCGTGCTCTGATTCGCGAGGCGGATCCGCTGCCGCTCGTCGAGGCGGTCGGCCACGGCGCAGGAGAGCTCGACCGTGAACTCGCGCGGCATGATCGTCTCGTGGTCGAGGTCGATCGCCTTCGCGGCTCCGAAGTCGATGTAGGCGGCGTCGGTCGGATCCCAGAAGTGATCCTCGGTAGCCGAGATGATCGAGTCGAAGGCGTCGGTTCGCTCGGCGTACCTGCCCACCTCGATCAGGGCCAGGAAGTCGTCGCGATCCACCGTGTTGTAGATCGGATCGTGGGTGATGTGGG
>CAYGXT010000182.1:0-6336 GCA_964353695.1 uncultured Myxococcaceae bacterium | reverse complement strand
ATGAACGCATCGCCCGCCGCGCGGCGCAGGCGGGTGCGGAGCTGCTCGAGAACGCGAACGTAGCCAGCGCCCGACTCGAAGCTGACGGCCTATGGACGGTACGCTGTCACGATGGCCGGCAGCTCCGGTCCACGATGTTGCTGGCTGCGGACGGCGCCAACAGCCGCTTGGCGCGATCCCTGGGCGTGGTGACGACAGCACCGCAAGCCGTCGCAAGTCGCCAGTACGTCAAAGGCGGCACGCATAACTTCAAGTCGGGGGGCGTGCTCTTCTATCCGACGTTCATTCTTCCGGGCTACGTTGCCTTGTTTCGCCACTACGACGACGACCTCGACGTCGGCTGCTATGTGATCCCGGGCGGAGCGATCACCAGCGACCGCCTCGCCACTCTCTACGAAACCGAGATCAAGCAAGACCCGTTCCTCCAGCGCGCCCTCGGGCCGCGGGCAGAATTCAGAGAGAGGGTTCGGATTGCCCCGATCCGCCTCGGAGGCGAAGCGCGCAGCACAGGCCGGCAGTTCATGGCGGTGGGCGATGCGGCAGGCCAGACCGATCCGCTGACGGGAGAAGGGATCCACACGGGAATGATCGGCGGCAAGCTCGCGGCGCAGACGATCCACGAGCTCTTTGCCACGGGCGATTTCTCCGCGCAGGCCTGCCAGGCGTACCACGAGCGCTGGATGGCCGCGTTCGGCAGCGACTTCCGGTTCTCGTCGGCCGGCGCCAGGATGGTCCACCGCTTCCCGTTCTTGCTGGACGCGGCGAATATCGTTGCGCAGCGCAAGGGCGATGCGTTCATGGTCGAGTTCGGCGCGGCCATGACCGGCGTCAAGCCGAAGACGACCTTCTTGAAGCCGGCGATGGCTCTCCCGATGACGATCGAGGTCTTCCGACAGGTCTTCCGGCAGAAGCTCCTGGGCGATCGATCCGGGCGAGCTGCGTATCGGGCTCGGGCGGTCGAAGACGTCGATCGGGAGACGGCCTTCCAGAACGCTTGCCTGCTCGACAGCAGCGTCCGCTTCCCGCACTGAAGGAGCGCGCGCTGGGTTATTCGAACGTCCAATTCATCGCTTCCGAGGAGACCTCGCTCGGGATGGTCTATCTCCGGCAGCGAGAGCTGCTTTCCCAGCCGGGAACCGTGCTCCTGGAGCTTCTCCTCGATCACGCTCTGCTGATGAGCAGCTGCAGCACGCACTCGGAGCGGGCTCTCGCCCGCCGCGCGATCGAGATGCACGGGGGCGAGGGCCTGCATGCGCTCGTCGGAGGGCTCGGCCTCGGCTACACGGCGCGTGAAGTGCTCCACTCGAGCTGTGTCGCCACGCTGGAGGTGATCGAGCTCCTGCAACCGCTGATCCGCTGGTTCGAGAGCGGGCTGATTCCGCTCCGCAGCGAGCTCGCAGCCGATCCGCGCTTCTCGCTACGCCAGGGAGACGTCTACCGAATTCTCGGGGGCCCGCCTGCACGGCGGTATGACCTCATCTTGGTCGACGTCGATCATGCGCCGGAAGAGCGCCTCGGAAATTCGGACGACGCGTTCTACAGCGAGGAGACGCTGCGGAGGGTGCGAGAGCATCTCGCTCCGGGGGGCGTCCTCGGGGTGTGGTCGTATGCCGAGAGCATCGACTTCGGGCAGCTGCTGGGGCGCGTCTTCGCCGAGGTTCGGATCGAATGCGAGACCTTCCACAATCCGGTGGTCGACGAAGAAGAGTCGAACTGGCTCTTCCTCGCGCGGGGCTGAGGGACGAAGCTTGGGGCTACGGAGCGTGGGGCTCGCCGGCCACCGGGCCCAGCACGTCCAGCTCGATCCGGGGCGGGTAGATATGCCGAAGCCCGCGGTGGCGCGCTGCGCGCACGAGGTCGAGCACGATCCGGACCCCGCCGTCACGCGTGCGTCCGAAGCGGATGGCATCGATCCGTCCATCGTGGACCTCGATTCGCGAGGGGCCCGGGATCCCGAGCTCCGCGCCGGGGAAGTCGATTGCGAGACGCTCCGGCTTCCCGGCCTCTGGCTCGGCCTCGAAGCGCACCACGTTCGGCTTCGCGGGCTCCGAGATCTCCACCGTAACGCGGCTGAACTCCGGGTTTGCACTCACGGAGACGCCCTGGACGGTGACCGCGGAAGCCGCCCCGGCAAGGCCCGTGAGCAGCCCCGCGAAGAGCAGGCCTGCAGTGAGGGGCCACGCCGCCCGTCGGCTCCGGATCTGCGATTCGTGCGGCGTGTTCAAGACACCGTCGAGCCTAGCCGATTCGTGGCGCAGACGCGGTCAGACTGGCGCGATGCCCAGGTTGAACCTCCCCGCGCGGATCCGGTGAATCCCTGAGGCCCGCGGCCGGCGATGGCCGGGGCCCGCTCGCCTTCAAGGCTTCTGCGCGCCGGCCGAAACGGGAGGAGCAGCGTCCCGTGCGGGGAGAGCGACAAGCATGCGCGAGGCCAAGGAAGCCCAGCGGCAGGACGTGCTCCTGCAGCGTCTGTCGGGCCTCGGGCTCGCGGTAAAGCCTTTTCCCGGTGGCCGCGGCTTGGCGGTCACGCTCCCGCTCGGGCCCGAGCGCTTTGCGCTGCCACGCGGTGGCAGCGCGCGCTTCGAGAGCGTGAGCTTCGCGACGGTCGGGGGCGATCGCATCAAATGCTTGAAGCCCCTGCTCTTCTTTTACCTGCCACTGATCCGGGTCGGAGGCTGCGCTGCCGCCGAGGAGTTCGAGGCGCGCATCCGAGCCGCATGGCGCGCGCGCATGCTCGACCTCGTCCGCAGCCGCAACTGGCTGGAGAAGCTCGGGCTCGCGCCGTCTCCGGAAGCCGACGACGCGCCCGTGCTCTGCTTCCCCATCGGCCTGCAAGACGCAGAGGCTTGCGCACGTGTGTTCGAGCCGGGCCACGTGATCCTGCCGGCCCGCGGCCCACTCTCGGGCGTGCGTCTGGTCCGGCCGGAAGACCGCGTCTTCTTGCCGCCCCCCTCGCTGCCATCGGGGCTCGACGTCGAGCTCGCCGTCTCGACCCGGCTCGAGGAGCTGGCACGGCTCGATGCGCGCCTCGAGCGTGAGCGCCCGAGTTCGCCGGCGGACGACGCCACTCCGCGTCCACACGCGCCACAGGAAGCCGGACCGCGCATCCTGCTCGTGGGCCCGTTTCTCTACGGCGAGCGTGCGCTGCACGAGTCGCTTCGCCTGCGGGGCTACGCTCCGCTCATCGCGCGCTCCGAACGCGACGCTCTCAGCACGCTCGAGTGGGCATCGCCCGTTCTCGTGCTCGCCGAGACGCAGCTCGGACGCTTCGAAGGCATCGAGCTCATCGCCGAGCTGCGCATGGCGCCGGGCGTGGAGGAGATTCCGGTCGTGCTGGTGGATTCGCAGGCGCGACCGGAGATGCGCGAGGCGGCACGGCTCGCAGGCGCAGCGGGCTACCTCGTGCGGCCCTTCGAAGTCGAGCAGATCGCCACGGGCCTCGCGGCCCTCGTCCGCAACCCGCGCCGCCGGCGCTATCGCCGCTATTGCCGGCAGCTCGCCGCACAGGCGGCGAGCGCGCCGCGGCCCGACGTCGTGGCCGACATCGGACGCGGGGGCATGTTCGTGTGGACCGATCGTGCGGTAGATCTGCGCAGCATGGACCACTGGTCGGTCCGGCTGCCGGAGCTGGCCACTACGCTGGGCGCCATGGCCGAGGTCCTGCACACGCGCACAGTGCCGGGCTCCGCCCGGCGCGGGTTGGGGCTACGCTTCCGTGTCTTCGATGAAGACGGCGAGGCGCTCCTGATCCGCTACCTGCGCACGACTGGGCACACCACGTCGTAGCCCGCCACCCTGCCAGCGACTGGTTCTCGCGTCAGACGCCGCCGGAGAGCTTGGCGCGCGCCTTCTCGATGTCGCTATCCATGATGGTCTTGCGCTTATCGGCCTCGGCCGCCCGCTGCGCCTCGCCGGCAAGACGCGCAACATAATTCTCGGCAGCGCTGGCAGCCTTCTCGATCGCTTCGCCGGAGACGCGAAGGCCACCTCCGTGCTTCACGAGAAGTCGCTTCACCACGGCATTCGGAAGCTCGCTCATGTGCCCTCCCATCTTGGGTTGGGCGCCAGCGTAGGAGGCGCCCCGCCCGCCTGTCAACGTACGGGCGAGGCATGGCGCAAGAGGAAGGCCGCGGCCGCTCGGGCGAGCCTGGGCCCGTCCCGGTCCACGGGGACCACGTGGCCCGATGCGGGGAGCAGGAGCAGCTCCCGCTCCGTCGACTCGACGCCTGCGTAGATCTGCGCCGCATCGCGCGGATTCGCCGTGCGGTCGAGAGCGCCGTGCGCGATCAGGATCGGGGCCGTGATCTGCCGAAGCCTTCCGCGCACGACCCGCTGGAGCTTCGTGAGCTCATGGACGGCGTGCAGCGGCATGCTGGGGTAGCTCGGATGGCGGGCCCGCGCGGCGGCGTCCTGGATGTCGGAGCCCCCGTCCTTCGGGAGAAAGGGCTTGAAACGCTTCGCGAAAGGCACCAGCCACTGGATCGGCCGTGGCAGCCGGAGCGGAACGCCCACGACCACCAGCCCATCCACGAGCCGCTCGGAGCCGAGCAGCAACGAGATGAGGCCACCCATCGAAAGGCCGGCCGCGAACACCCGCGCGTGTCGTGCCGTCAGCTCCTCGAGCTCGCTGCGGGCTGCATCCACCCAATCGAGCCAGGAGGAGACCGCCGCCAGCGCCTCGGGCGTAGCGTTATGGCCGGGAAGCGCGGGCCCCACCGCCCGCAGCCCCGCTGCTGCGAAGGCCTCGGCCAGCGGGCGCACCTCGTAGGGAGTGCCCGTGAGGCCGTGCAGGCAGAGCACGGCCGCAGCACTTTTTTCGGGACCCAGCGCGAAGGGCCCCGGATCGGGCTTGGTCTCAGCGCCACTCATCGTTCCAGCTCCGCTCGCGCCGCGGTCTCGGCCGCGAGCACCACGTCTCGCAGCCTTGCGCCTCGCGCCCTGGCAGCGCGCTTGCAGTCGTCGTATTCGGCGGAGACGTCGACCCGGCCTTCTGCGTCGCGGACGATCTTGACGCCGATACGTCCGAACTTTGTCGCGACACGCCGTATCTCGCGCGCGAGCACGAAGCGGTCGGCCTCGGTCACGCGTACGCCGATGGCCGTCGATTCCGCAAAGAGCATGCGGGCCAGCGCCAGACGATCCGAAGGGCGTGCGATCACGCGCACGCCGAAGCCGGGGCGGTTCTTCTTCATCTGCAGGTGCTGGAGCGAGACGTCGAGGGCGCCCGCCTCGAACAGACGCTCCATCAGGTAGTCAAAATGCTCGGGCACGAGATCGTCGAGGTTCGTCTCCAGCACGACCACCCGATCTGTCTTGAGGGCAGACTCGCGGCCCAGCACCGCACGCAGCACGTTCGGCATCGGCCCCGGCCGGTCGTTGCCGGCGCCGTGCCCGATCGCCTCCACCGTCATCGCCGGCAGCTCGCGATACTCGTCCACCACGGTGCGCAAGATCGCCGCTCCCGTCGGCGTCACGGTCTCCCACGCCACGTGGGCCGGCACCGTCGGCACCCCCTTCAGCAGCTCGAGGACCGCGGGGGCAGGCAGCGGCAGCCGCCCATGGGCCGTCTCCACCTGCCCGTGTCCGAGCGCTACCGGAGAGCAGGTGACGCGCGCGATGCCGAGCCGGTGCAGGCCGATGGCCGCACCCGTCACGTCCACGATCGCGTCTACCGCGCCGACCTCGTGAAAGTGCACCTCCTCGACAGGCACGCGGTGGACACGCGCCTCGGCGTGCGCGAGCGCCTCGAAGATCGCGAGCGCACGCGTACGCACGCTGGCCTCGAGCTTCGCACGCTCGAGCGTTCGGCGGATCTCGCGATAGGCCCGTCCCCGGGCATGGTCGTGGTCGTCGTGCGCGTGCCCGGCCGAGGGGCTGGCCTTCGGGCGCCGCCGCCGCGCCGCGCCGGGCACGACGACATCGAGATGCGTCGCGCCCAGTGCGCCGCGACGGACGGCAGAGATCTTGAGCCGGAAGTCGACGCCGAGCCCGCGCAGGTCGCTCTCGAGCTCCCGGCGCGAGAGCCCGAGATCGAGCAGCGCACCGAGGAACATGTTGCCAGCGATCCCGGAGAAGACGTCGAGGTGCAGGATGCGCGCGCCGGGCCGCGCCGCGTGCGCGGCCTTGGCTCGCTGCGCACCCGCTCTAGAGGCGATTGATGAGCGTTGCGACATGGGCGGCTCCGAATCCGTTGTCGATGTTCACGACCGTGACGTTCGACGCGCAGCTGGTCAGCATGCCGAGGAGCGCGGCGAGCCCGCCGAAGGATGCGCCATAGCCAACGCTCGTCGAACGTCACGGTCGTGAACATCGACAACGGATTCGGAGCCGCCCATG
>CAYGXT010000181.1:0-6339 GCA_964353695.1 uncultured Myxococcaceae bacterium | reverse complement strand
CGGCCCCGGCTCCGTCCGTGGCTCGAAGATGGGGAGCCGCCCGCCGACCCGGGAGGCTCCCCCGTGGATCTGGTGTCACGGCTCCTGCTCCAGCAACGCGAGTGCACTTGCCCGGGCCGCTTCGAAGGCGTCGTCGCCACAGGCCGGGGGCGGCTCCGCGCCGAGGCCTGGCAGCAGCACGCGCAGGCTGAGCACGAGACCGAAGCCCCAGAGCGCGAGCGCGCCGCCGAGAAGCCCCGGCACGGCCAGCCAGCTTGCGAGGGCGAGCCCGGCGAGGACGAAGAGAGCCGTCGTGGCCGCCGCACGCCGGCGCTGCCCGCGCGCGAGCGCCAGACTGCGCGCGAGAGCAACGACAGCCGCGGCGCCGAGCAGCAGCCTCAGCACGGCGCCGCCACCGAGGAAGGGCCCGAGCGCGAGCAGAGCGAGAGGCGCGAGGGCGGCCAGCAACGCGGCGCAGGCGAGACCGCGAGCAAAGACGCGGGCCCCGCTCACGACGCTGCTCCGGCCGCGCCGCGCCGCCGCATAAGCTCGAGCTCGACCTCCTCATCGGCAACGGAAACGCTGCAGGCAGCCGGCGCGGCGGCCTCGGCGACGCAGCGCGCCGCCACGCGTGCGCGATGCGCACGGACGCGCTCGCGCAGCTCCTCGAGGGCTCGCTCCTGCGACGCGAGGCGCTCGCCGAGCCGTGCCCTCTCCTCGGCGCCGCGTTCGAGCTCGGCCTCGTAGGCGGCCGCGCGCTTGCGGCTTGCGATCAGCCGCCTCAGCGCGAAGCGCGCGAGCTCCTCCTTTCCGCCGCCGAGGGCGAGTGCCGCATCCTCGTCGAGGGCAATCGCTTGCGCGCGCTCGGCCTCGAGGGCGCGGCGCAGACGGGTCTCCTCCTCAGCGAGCGCTTCGTCGCGTGCGCGCTTCGCTGCGAGTGCGAGCTCGGCCTCCCGGAGATGTTGCTCGAGGAGGAGGCTGCGATCCTCGAGAGCGGCCACGACACCGTGCGCGTCCGCACGGACGAGACGAGCGATACGATCGAAGAGTCGGAACGACATGGTTTCTCCTTGCTTCACTTCACGCTGCCGGGGCGCGAGCCGGCCACGGCGCCTGCCTGGAGCTCCTTCACCGTGCGTTCGCGCGCGGAAGGGGGTGCCGCCGCTGCGGCCTCGACCTTGAGGGCCAGCGCCTTCGCCTCGCCGAGCTGCTGCGCTACCTCGGGCGAGCCGATGCGATCGTTCATGGCGCCGATCACGCGGCCGTAGTTCGAGATCTTCGCACGTGCTTCCTCGGCCTTGCCTTGCTTGAGATCCGAGGCCACTTCGCGCTGCAGCTGGTTGTACTCGTTTACGACCACGGCCTGCGACCAGCGCATAGGGTCGATCTGCGCGTAGAAGTCGTCCTCGCCCGCTACGCGCGCAACACGAGGCGTCTCCGAAAATGCGAGGCGAGTGGATTGGTCACCCGCGCGATAGGAGACGCTGAGCTCTCCCAGCACCTGCATCGGGGGGCCCGTGAGCGGCACGCGGAAGGTCGCCCACACGCGTCGATCCTGTCCTGTAAACAGGGACCCGGGGTGCACCAGCAGGGCGCCATCGCGGTCGCGCTCGATGGGATAGCCGGCGGCCTCCACCCACTCGACGCCCGCGGCCGGTGCGAAGCGAATCGTCACGCCGCGCGCCACGGTCTCGCGGGCCGTCGCGAGCTCGGTGGCGAAGATCTCCGAGAGGTTCACTGCGTTCTCGAGGTAATGAAAGTTTCCAGTGCCGGCGTCGGCGAGCGAGGCCATCAGCTCCTCGTCGAAGTCGAGGCCCACGCCCACCGTCGAGAGCGCGTACTCGCCGGCCACGGCTCGCGCCGCGCGAGCGCGAAGACCTTCTCGCGAGACGTCGCCTTGATTGGCGAGGCCGTCCGAGATCAGGATCACGCGCGGTGAGCGGCCGGCGCCGCGTGCGGCATCGACGGTGGAGAGCCCGAGATCAAGACCCGCGGCCAGGTTCGTTCCGCCATCGGCCGGCACCGACTCTACGGCCGCCAGCCAGGCCGTGCGCGCAGCAGGCGTTACGGCGGCGAGGGAGATGCGCAGCTCGGAGGCATTGGAGTAGGTGACGAGAGCGAAGCGATCTTGCGGGCCCAGTCGATCGAGAAGGGCACGGATCGCCGCCCGCGCATGCGCGAGCTTCTCGCCGGCCATGGAGCCCGAGCGGTCGAGCACGACGACGAGGTCGGTGGGCAGACGCGCGGACGACATGCCCGGCGCGGTGTCGGCTCGGAGCGCCAGCTCCATGCGGACGAGGCCGTCGCCACTCGTGAGTACGGCGCCGCGATCGAGATGGCCCGAAAAATGAACGGGCCCGTGCGAGGGCGCTTCGAAGGCGAGGCCGGGCCCGGCGGTCGCCACGCGGGGCGTCGCCTCGGACTGCGCCATCCGGACCGCGGCGCCGAGGCCGAGGGTTCCGGCAAGAAGGGCCAGAGCGAGAAGGATCGGGGTTCGGCGGAGACGTCCGCCGGCTTCGGGACTACTCATGGGATTCCTCTCTGCGGCGTGCACGCGAGAGTGCGTGCGGCGCTCGTCTCATAGGTAGTCCTGGCAGGCCATCCGTGTGGTCAAATCGGGGTAAATTGGCCTGGCGCTGTTTTACGTTCGCTTTACCCGCAAGGGGAGAGGCCGGCCTACACTTCCGGGCGATGGAACGAAGAGCACAGGTCGAGGTCCTCGTGGTGGAGGACGAGGAAGCGATTCGCCGCGGCGTTTGCGACGTGATGGCCTTCCACGGCCACCTCCCGACCGGCGTCGCCACGGGTGACGAAGGATTGAGGCAGGGCATGGATCCACGCTTCGAGCTCGTGATCCTCGACGTCATGCTTCCGGGCCGCTCGGGCTTCGACGTCTGTATCGAGTTGCGTGCAGCGCGGCCGCAGCTCCCGATCCTGATGCTCACGGCACGCGGTTCCGAAGAGGACGTGCTGCGCGGCTTCGCCTGCGGCAGTGACGACTACGTGACGAAGCCTTTCTCCGTGGCGGAGCTCGTGGCGCGAGTCGAGGCGCTGCTGCGCCGAACCGGAAAGCTCGCGCGCGCGAAGCCGGCTCCCTTTGCCGTCGGGGCATGGCGCGTAGATCCCGAGACGCTGCGCGCCGAGCGCGAGGGCGAGAGCGTCGGCTTGTCCCGGCTCGAGTTCGACCTGCTGGCGCTGCTGGCGCGAGAGAGCGGCCGGATCGTGAGCCGCCGCATGCTGCTGCATGAGGTCTGGGGCTACGACACGCCGGAGCGTGTGGAGACCCGCACCATCGACGTCCACGTCGCGAACCTGCGCAAGCGCCTGGGAGACGAGGGTCGCCGCCGGATCGAGACGGTTCGTGGCGAAGGCTATCGGCTCGTCCCATGAGGCGCGTCCGGATCGTTTTTGCGCTGCTCTCGCTGGCCCTCTTGGGGGCCGCGGGTCTGCTGCTGCAGCGCGACGTCGCGGCTACCCAGGCTGAGCGCGAGGCGCAGCGCACCACGCTTGCCGCTCGCGTCTTCGACGAGATGGAGCGTGCTCTTTCGGACTTTCTGTCGAGTGAGGAATTGCTCTCCTTCGCAAGCTGGATGGCGCCGGTCGCGACCGATCCGCCCTTCGTGTCGGCCCGCTTCGAGCTTGCGCCCGGGAGTGCGCTGCGCCTTTCCCCCGGAGCGCCGCCCGCCGTGGCGCCGCTCCTCGCCGCCTGGGCCGAGCGCCGCGCCGCGCCGCGCGAGGCGCCGCCGCTCGTCCGCGAGAGCAGCGAGCGTGTGGCAGCCGGCGATGCCGCCGAAAAGAAGGTTGCGGTCGCGGAAGAGCACGCCTTTTCGCCTCCCCCTGCGCCCGCGCCGAGGCCCGCACAGGAATCGCTCTACGACGCGCTCCAGTCGCTGAATCGCGGCGCAGAGGGTCGCGCGCAGCGCGCTCGTAAGCTCGAGGCTGCGGCAGAGCTGGAGGCACCCGCACCGACCAGCGTCGAGCAACTCTCGAAGGCGGTTCCGAGTGCGGCGGCGGCCGGCGCCCCTCCGATCGCCGAGGCGCCCATGCCGTCGCCCGAGCCCGTTCGTCGTGGCGTCGTCGCAGCTCAGCGGGTCGTGGTCGATCCACTGCTCGGGGACCAGCTGGGCGCGGGGAGGCTCCTCCTCGTACGCACGGTTCTCGCGGGCGACCGTGGCTACCGCCAGGGTCTGGTCCTCGAGGTCGAAGCGCTGGGCGATTGGCTCCGCGAGCGCGGCCTCGGCGGAGCCATACTTCGAGGGGCCTCGCTCGCATTCGCGCCCGCGGAGCATGAGCGTGCGTCCGCACCCGTGCTGGGCGCCTTCCCCCACCGATTCGCTGAGCCCTTCGATGCTCTCGAGACGGCTCTCATATTGCCTGCACTTCCGGACGCCGCCCGAGTAGACACCGTGCTGCGTCTCTCGCTGCTGCTGGTGGCGGTTGGTTTTGCTGGTCTCTTCGCCCTTTACCGGATGGTGGCGGTAGCCCTGCGCTTCGCGGAGCAGCGCAGCAACTTCGTGGCAGCGGTCTCCCACGAGCTCAAGACTCCCCTCACGGCGATCCGCATGTACGGCGAGATGTTGCGCGACGGGCTCGTCTCCACGGACGAGAAGCGAGCTGAATATCATCGAACGATCACGGCGGAGTCGGAGCGCCTCTCGCGTCTCATCGACAACGTGCTGGAGTTCGCGAGCAGCGAGCGCGCCGAGCGGCCCCTCGCACTGCGCATTGGCTCTGTCGGGGCCGAGATGGCAAGGCTCTGTGACGCACTCCGGCCCCATGCGGCAGAGGCCGGCTTCACGCTCGAGCTGAACGCTCCCTCCGGGCTTCCGGCGGTGGCCTTCGATCACGACTCCGTGGCGCAGATCTTGGTGAACCTCGTGGACAACGCCCTCAAATACGCGCGCGGCTGCTCTCGGCGCGTCGTGCGAATCGAGTGCGTCGAAGAGGGCGGCGGTGTGGCGCTGCGCGTACGCGACTTCGGCCCCGGCGTAGCGCCGCAAGAGATCGGGCGGGTCTTCGATCTCTTCCAGCGTGGCGAGAGCGAGCTCACGCGGACGACCCGCGGCACGGGGCTCGGCCTTGCCCTGGTCCGCTCGCTCTCGAGGCGCATGGGCGCACGCGCCTCGGCGCGCAACGCCGAGGGTGGTGGCTTCGAGGTCAGCGTCGTCTTTCCGCGGCCGGCGAAGAGCTGAGCCGGTTTGGCGGTTACGCGATCGCCTTCGTCTCGCGGAGCTTCGCGATCTCGGCCGGCGACAGACCCCAGTCGGAGAGGGCCTCGTCCGTGTGCTGGCCCGCATGTGCGGGCGGCCGCGAGACCGAGCACGTCGTGCGGCTGAAGCGGGGCGCCGGCGCCGCCTGCACGGCGCCCGCCAGTGTCAAGAAGGTTCCGCGCGCTCTTATGTGCGGATGCTCCGGCGCCTCGGACATCGACAGGACGGGTGCGAAGCAGACGTCGGAGCCCTCCATGATCGTGCACCACTCGTCGCGAGTCTTCGTCTGGAAGATCGCGCGCAGGCGTTCCTTCAACTCGGCCCAGCGCGTGCGGTCCATCTGGTGCGGAAGCGCCTCTCCTTCGAGTCCGGTCCTTTGGAGCAGCTCCGCGTAGAATTGCGGCTCGATCGACCCGATCGAAACGTACTTGCCATCCTTCGTCTCGTAGACGTCGTAGAAGTGTGCGCCCGAGTCGAGAAGATTCGTGCCGCGCTCCTCCGTCCAGAAGCCGGCCTGGCGCATGCCGTGGAAGATGTTCATGAGTACGGCCGCACCATCCACCATGGCGGCGTCCACCACCTGGCCCTTGCCGCTCGACTTCGCCTCGAGCAGTGCGCAGGCGATGCCGAACGCCAGCAACATGCCGCCGCCGCCGAAGTCACCGACCAGGTTGAGGGGTGGCACGGGCGCCTCGCCGCGGCGTCCGATTGGATCGAGAGCGCCCGCGAGGGCGATGTAGTTGATGTCGTGGCCCGCGGCCTGCGCCAACGGCCCCTCCTGCCCCCAGCCTGTCATGCGCCCGTAGACGAGGCGAGGGTTGCGGGCGAACGCGGGATCGGGGCCGAGGCCGAGGCGCTCCATCACACCGGGGCGGAAGCCCTCGATCAGCGCGTCGGACTTCTCGATCAGACGCAGCACGAGATCGATGCTCGCGCGCTGCTTGAGATCGACGCCCACGTTGCGGCGGCCACGATTGAGCAGATCCAGCGAGGGCTTCGACGGATCCCAGCCGCGCACGTTCTGCGCGCGGTCGATACGCAGCACCTCGGCGCCCATGTCGGAGAGCATCATGGCGCAGAAGGGGCCGGGCCCGATCCCCGCGATCTCGATCACCTTCGCGCCTCGAGCGGGCATGTCCACGCTAAACCG
>CAYGXT010000180.1:0-6361 GCA_964353695.1 uncultured Myxococcaceae bacterium | reverse complement strand
GCGCCGGGCTCCGGCGTCAGCAGCGTGAGGACGGACTCGGGGCCCTGCTCCTGGATGGCGTCGAGGATCGAGTTGGAGATGTCGTCGAGAGCCTCGTTCCACGAGACGGGGACGAACTTGCCCGAGCCACGCTCGCCCGTGCGCTTCATGGGCTGAGTCACGCGGTCAGGCGAGTAGTGGCAATGGCTCCAGCATGCGCCCTTCTGGCAGCCCATCGGGTTCATGTCCGGGATGCCGGCCTCGACCGGAGGAAGACTGCCCGACTGCTCTTCGCGAACGATCTTTCCGTCGCGAACATAAACATGCCACGGACAACCACCGGGATAGCAGTCCACGGAGTGGCTGCCCCAGGTCACCTTGTCCCAGGTCCACTTCTTCCGGTAGATGTCAGCCCACGAGCCCTTCGTCGCCGCCATCGTGTTCTCCAATCTTTTCTGTTTTCGGCGGAAGCCAGTGGAGATGGCGTCTTGGCCGAGGGTGCGCTCAATGCAGGGAGGCTAGAGAGGCACTTCATGCGCTGGTATGACGGCGGGCATACGCGCCGGCCCTCGGCGCGGCGAAGCTTGTGTCCCGCATCCCGCGCGCCAACCCTCCAGCCCGGAGGAAGGATGCAAGAGCTCGAAGAACGCTTCGCCCGCTATGCCGCACACCGCCTGCCCGCCGCACGCGACGTGCGGGTGGACTTGCTTGCGCGCATCCACGGGGGGGCCTCGCGCGAGACCTATCGTCTGCGCCTGCGCTTCGTCGAGGGGGGGAGCGTGCAGGAGCGCCGGCTCATCCTACGGCGCGATCCCGTCAGCAGCCTGATCGAGACCGAGCGCTCCCACGAGTTCAGGGCCTATCAAGCGTTTCACGGCAGCGAGGTGCCCGTGCCCGAGCCCCTGTGGCTGGAACAGGACCCTCGATGGCTCGAACGGCCCTTCTTCGTGATGGAAGAGGTGACGGGCTGCGACGCCTCGCTGAAGGGCCTGTCCGAGGGGCCTGCCGCCGCGCATCGCGAGCGCATCGGCAAGGAGCTGTGGCGGATCCTCGGTGTCATCTCCCGCAGCGACCCTGGGCGGCTCGGTCTCGGCCGCGGTCGCGGAGAGCTCTCCCTCGAGCAGTGCTGGGAGAGAGAGCTCTCGCACTGGGAGCACGTGATCGACACCGACGAGCTCGGTCCCGAGCCCGTCACGCGAGCCGCCATCCGCTGGCTGCGCCGCAATCCGCCTCCGCCCGCGCAACGCATCGCGATCGTGCACGGCGACTTCCGCAGCGGAAACTTCCTGTACGACACCGAGGGACAGATCCGCGCGATTCTCGACTGGGAGATGTGGCACCTGGGCGATCCCCTGGAAGATCTGGCCTGGTCGCTCAACCCGATCTGGTCGTGGCCGAACGTGAGTTTGGCCGGACGCCTGCTGCCCCGGGACGGGGCGGTCGCGACCTGGGAGCTCTCCAGCGGCCTGCGCGCCTCGCCCGAGGCGCTGCTCTGGTGGGAGGTGTTCACGAACGTGAAGTCCCTCGCGATCTGGATCTCGAGTGCGCGCGAGTACTCCGATGCCAGAAGTTCTGACCCCACACTCGCGCTGGTCGGTTGGATGATCCAGGGCGTGCAGGAACGGATCACACTCGACACGCTGGGGAGGTCGAAGTGAAGCCCGAGGGCCCGCGCACGCTGCAGCTCCTGGCGCAGCATATGCTGGCGGAGATCGCGCCTCGCCTCGCCAACGACTACGCGCAGAAGACGGCCGGCGTCATCGCGGGGCTGCTGTTGGCAGCGGCAGAAGAATGGGATCGCGCTGCGGCGCGCCGCGTCGAAGAGAACTGCGCCCTGCGCGTCCTGTTCGGAGATGCGGCGCCCCTGGTGCGCAGCTCCGGCCTGCGCACCCGGCTCGTGGCCGCGGCACGGGGGGGCGACGAAGATCTCCGGATCGCGCCACTGGAGAGTGCGAATGCGGAGCTCCGCGCGCTCCTGATCGATCTCCAGGCACACATCGAGAGCCTTCAGAGCGAAGAGGCGCTGCGCATCGACGAACGGATCTGGGAGGAGCTGCGCGCGGGCGTCTCCCGTCGCGCGATCGCGTTCTGGCCGCTGTAGCACTCAGGCCGAAGGCAGCCCCTCCAGTCGCAAGGCCGGAGCCACCCGTTCTGCGACGTGAGGCGTCGACTCGGCACGCCGCGCCGCGGCCAGCGTCGTCGTAGCGGCCCAGCGTACGAAGGCTTCTCCGAGGGGGACCCAGGCATCGTGCAACGCACACGGCGATTGCGGGCAGCAGCGGCCCCGGCCGAACGTGCAGCGCCCCGTCTCCGGCGATGACTCGACAGCGGTCAGCACGTCGAGGAAGCGGATCTGCCCGGGCGGCCGCACCAGCGCGAAGCCTCCGCCCTGCCCGCGCTGCGAGGTCAAAATGCCCCCCACCACCAGCCGTCGCAGGATTTTCGATAGATACTGGGGAGGGATTCCCGTCTCCTTCGAGAGATCCTGGGCGCGCACGGGCGCCTCCGGCGAGTAGGCCGCGATCCACGAGGTGGCCCGCAGGGCGTATTCTGCTGTCTGGGAGAGGAGTGTTCGGCGGCTCTGCAAGATTCCTCCCTCTGCACCGGGCGAAGCGTGGCCCGATCCCCCGCAGCATAGGGACGCGCTACGGGCTCGATATGACTCGGGTCATACGGGCACGAGATCAGCGGAGGTAGAGACCCATTAACGCGAGGCATGGGAGCGAAACAATGCGAAACGCGGGCGAAGCGACTTTGAGAGCGGCGAGCGTGCTTCGATGAGCGGCGAGGCCGGTGAGCAGAGCGGCTTCAGGCTGACGCGGCGCCAGCTCCTCGTCGCGGGAGCCGCGGGTACGGCCGCCCTGGCCCTGCGCTGCCTCTCGCCTGCCACGCCGGGATCGTCCGCCCCTGCGGCTACTTCGGCTGCGCCCGCCGCGCCGCTCTCCTATGACGGCATCGGAGACGTCTATCGGCAGGGCTGGCGCTGGGACCGCGTCGTACGCGGCACCCATCTGCGCGCGAACTGCTTCAGCGCCTGCGCCTTCGACCTCTACGTGAAAGAAGGCATCGTCTGGCGCGAGGAGCAGGCCGACGTCTACGCCCGCGAGGGCGTCGCTCTGCCCGACTTCGCGCCGCGCGGCTGCCAGAAGGGAGCCTGTTACAGCGATCTCGCGCTCGGCGCCGATCGTCTCACGCATCCCCTCGAGCGCGTCGGGCCGCGCGGCTCGGGCCGCTGGCGACGCATCTCGTGGGACGAGGCCATCGGCAAGCTCGCCGACGCCACGCTCGACGCCATCGCCGCGGGGGGCGCCGAGACCGTGGTCTACGACAACGGAACCTCGAGCGTGGACGACGGGCCGAGCACCATCGGCGAGATGCGCCTGTTCGGCATGCTCGGCGCGACCATGCTCGACGGCTTCGGCGGCACCGGCGATCTCGCCATGGGAGCGGTACAGACCTGGGGCGCGACCTTCGTCGACGGCAGCTCCGACGACTGGTGCCGAGCCGAGACGCTGCTGGTTTGGCATTGCAACCCGACCGTGACCCGCATCCCCGATGCGCACTTTCTCACCGAGGCTCGCTACCGCGGCACGACCATCGTCTGCGTAAGCCCCGACTACTCACCGAGCGCGATCCACGCCTCGCTCTGGCTGAACCCGCACGTCGGCAGCGACGCCGCCCTCGCCCTCGGCATGGCGCGCGCACTCCTCGAGCGTGACGCTCTCGACCACGCCTACGTGCGCGAGCAAACCGACCTGCCCTTCCTGGTACGTGATGACAACGGCCGCTTCCTGCGCCAGTCGGACCTTAGGGACGGCGGCCGCGACGACGTCTTCTACGTCTGGGATGAGAAGAAGGGCGCCCTCGCCGAGGCCCCTGGCACGGCCGGGCAGCGCAGCGACTCGCTTGGCCTCGGGGAGCTTCAGCCCGCGCTCGCGGGCCGCTTCGAGGTGGAGACGCGCGGCGGACGCGTGGCCGTGCGGCCCGTGCTCGAGCGTCTGCGCGAGCGTCTGGCCGCCTACGGAAGCAAAGAGGTGGAACGGATCACCGGCGTCTCGCCGCACGCACAGGCGCACCTCGCAGCCCTGATCGCCGCGAGCCCACGCCTATTGATCTACGCCTCCTGGGGCTCGAATAAGTCGCACCACGCCGATCTGCTGCAGCGTGCGCTGATTCTGATCTCCGCGCTACGAGGCCAGCACGGGCACGCCGGCTCGGGGGTGCGCTTCGCCGCCTGGATCGCCCTCGACGGTACCGACGAGCTGATCTCCCCCGGCCAGGTGCCGTTGTGGCAGAAGGCGATGCTGAAGCTCTACACGCCACCGCCGCGCATGATGGAAAGCGCCATCGCCGAGGTCTCGCGCAAGCGCCTCACCTGGACGCCCTCGCACCTTTTTCTCGCCGTACACGGCGGTCTCGCCGAGGCACAGGACCTGGCAGCGGCGCAGGGTCCGCCGCCCGAGCGCACGCCGAGCGCCGCGATCCGCGAGGCTCTCGGGAGCGACTGGATACGCGTACGCCCCGCCGCCGACAACCCGCCGCGCGTACTCGTCACGTCGGGCGTCAATCCGCTGCGGCGTTGGCCTGTGCCCCAGGTGATCGAGCGCACGCTCTGGCCGAAGCTCGCGATGGTGGCCGCAATCGACATGCGCATGTCTTCCACCGGGGCGAAGGCCGACCTGCTGCTGCCGGCAGCCGGCTACTACGAGAAGAGCGGCATCAAGTACGCGGTCGCGCTCAACCCTTACGCCGTGATCGGCGAGCGAGCGGTAGCGCCCCTCGGCGAAGCGAAGGGCGAGTGGGAGATCATCTCGCTCCTCGCGCGCGCGCTACAGGACCGTGCGCGAGCCCGAGGCATGGGCGAGCCGCTGGCGAGCCTCGCCGACCGCTTCAGCGAGAACGGACGCTACGGCCCCGGCGACGACGAGGCCTTGCTCGACCGCATCCTGCGCGAGTCGTCGGCAACGAAGGTGAGCTGGGAAGAGGCCCGCCATCGCGGCGCGATTCCGCTCAAGACCACGGGCCGCTGGGGCCCGACCCAGACTATCGGCAGCGACTACGAGCCCGGCGGCACGCTCGCACCCTCGCGCGTCCACGTCGAAGAAAAGCACGCCTGGCCGACGCTTACCGGCCGGCAGCAGTTCTACATCGATCACCCCTGGTTCTTCGACGCCGACGAGGTGCTCCCGCGCTGGAAGCCCCTGCCGGGCGAGAACGCCGCCTATCCGATCCGCCTCAATGGCGGCCACACGCGCTGGAGCATCCACGCAACCTGGCGTGCCCTTCCCACCCTGCTGCGCCTGCAGCGGGGCGAGCCCTCGCTCTGGATGGCGGTCGAAGATGCGCGCGCGCGAGGCCTGCGCGAGAACGAGATGGTGCGCGTACGCAACGAGCAGGGCGCCTTCGAGGTGCGCGCGCGCATTGCTCCTGGCGTGCAGCCCGGCGAGGCGATCCTGTATCACGCCTGGGAGCCGTATCAGTTCAAGGGCTGGCGCAGCATGATGGAGGTGATCGCCTCCCCGCTGAAACCCACGCATCTCGTCGGTGACTACGGCCACCTGCGCTGGCGCCTATTCCAGAACGGCCCCATGCACGCGCCGCGCGGCGTGGGTGTGGAGATCGAGCGGGTGGAGGAGCAGAGCGCCTGAGAGGCGGGGCTGCTGCTTCAGAAGCGGCAGCGGCCACATGCGGGGCCGCGCAGGAGTTGCAGCATGCGAGTGCGAGAAGTCCTGCAAGGCGCCATTCGGCCGAGCACGACTCGGGGCACTCGGGCGCTCTGGGCGAAGTCGCTACTCAATGCCGCGCTGTTCTTCGCCGTCTTCATGCTCGCGCTGCCTTGGCTCTTCCAGCGTCTCCTCCCGAGCCCCCTCTTCGCCCCCGCCTTCTTTCGAACCTGGCTGGCAGGCAGTTTCTTCGTCGTTGGAATCGGCCTATGGGTCGCCTGCCTCGACACGTTCAGCCGACATGGCGAAGGCACACCGCTGCCGATGGATGCGCCACGGAAGCTCGTGACGACGGGGCCTTTCTCGGTGATCCGAAACCCGATCATGGCCGCCGAGGTGCTCGTGATCTGGGGTGAGACGCTGTACCTCTCGAACCTCGGCGTCCTGCTCTACGCGATCGCCGTCAGCGTGGGAGCCCATGCAGCGGTTCGCTTCGTCGAGGAGCCCGAGCTTCGCAAGCGCTTCGGGGCCAGCTACGAGGAGTACTGCAGACTCGTTCCCCGCTGGCTTCCGCGAATCCTGCGGCGTGTCTGATCCGGAGCGCCGGCGACAAGGGATCAGGTGTCCTCCTCCCGTGTCTGCCGCAGTCTCTGTCGGCCAAGCTGAAGGAGGATTGCTCCAACGCCGATCGGGGTGAGGCCGATCACGAATCCCCCGAG
>CAYGXT010000179.1:0-6371 GCA_964353695.1 uncultured Myxococcaceae bacterium | reverse complement strand
GAGTGGTTCTCATCTGCATAAGTATGCATCTTTGATGCAGATCATCAAGTCCGCGAGAATCTCTCGCCAGGCCCGGACAGAGCCCATGCCGCCGGGCTTCTCCCAGCGGATCCGGTGACGGACGAAGGGCTCGGAGTCCTGATCGATGGATGCCAGGGCGGCGCTGGCGGGGCGCCTCGGCAAGCGCCGGCTGCGCGTGGCCCCGGACCACGAGCGGGGCTTCCGCTTCGAGAGTGTCCCCAAGCTGGCCCTTGAAATGCGAAAGGCCGGGAGCGATGGCGCCCGGCCCTTTGATCGTGTGGTAGCGGGGGAAAGTTTCACACGCCGGCAGCACATTCGCGCATCATCCGCCGGCGCCTGCCGTGGGCCGCGTAGATCTGGACTGAGAAGCGCCGATCGGGCTGCGCAGGATCCCGCAGGAGCGGCGATCAAGGGCGGGGGCGAGCCGGTTGTGTATGAGGAGCGGTGTGTATGAGGATGGGTACGCTGGAGGCGAAGCCCAAGGACCCGAAGGGCCGCAACCCGGATGGCTCGCTAGTCGTCGAGCAGGGCGTAGAATTCGTCGGCGGTGAAGCCCGACTGAGCGATCATCGCCTTGAGCAGCTTGCTCCTGTCTGTGAACGGCTCGCCTCCCACGTCGAGCGTGACCAGGTACTTCCTGCCTCCAACGGCCGCGACCCACTGCTCGTGATCACCACGCGTGCGGGCGAGTGTGAACCCGGCGCGAGTCAGGATGCGACGCACGTCGCGCGTCGCGAGTGTGGGACGGCGACGGCCCACCTACGAGTGGGGAACAACCTGCAGGCGAGGCGCGTCGATGTACGGGTGACCCCAACCGCTCGCCAGCTTGCCGTTCAAGTGATCGAGGAGGCGCAGCCAGGCGTAATACAGGCGATCAGCCAGCGGAGCGGGGCGATGAAGCAACCGGACCCACTGTCGCGGTTCGGAGCCTTCGAGGGCGGTCTCGAGGTATCCACGGATCGCCTCGCTGAGGCTCGCCATCGCGGCCCGCGAATCTGCGGCGGCGGCCCAGAGGTTCAGGTCGACGCAGCAGGCGAGCCAACGGCCGGGCCGCTCCGGATCGGGTCGGGTGTAGCAGCGCAGCACGAGATCGGCCGGCCTGACGACGGGGACGAGCGCGTCTTCGCCCATAGATGCTCTCCTCGACCCCCTAAGGCCCAAGCCTACCCCTCCCTGGGTAAACGTGACAGATCCTGTCACAGGGGGGCTATCGGCCGCCCGACCTCAGGGCCGGAGAACAGCCTGTGGAGGGGGAGGCGATGAAGGCCGCGATCCACGCCCGCATGAGCACGGACAAGCAGAGCACCGACTCGCCCGCGGATCAGATTGCGCGCTGCTCTCATGGCTCGGCGATCAGCGCATCCGAGTAGACCGCGACGAGGCGTCAGGCTTCCGACTCGAGGGCGTGTTCCGGCTGGCGCTGGAAACAGAACCGGCCCGGGAGCCTGGGGGCTGCCGAGCCGGTCGTGAAGATGGTAGCGGGGGGGGGATTTGAACCCCCGACCTCCGGGTTATGAGCCCGACGAGCTACCAGGCTGCTCTACCCCGCAACAATCGGACGGGAAGGTAGTCTGTGAGGCGGCGCGCCGTCAAGCATCGACCGTTGCCTGCGAGATGCGGGTGTAACCCGGAGAAGGTATGACACTTTTTCTCCGGCCACCCCACCTACGAGCAAGGAGACGAATCCATGCTCACGCTCGTTCTCGCGCGGACGCTTCCGCGCACGCTGCTCGCTGCCGCTGTCCTCTTCGCCGTGGCCGCCCCGGCCAGCGCCAAGGTCGTCTATCGCTGGAAGACCGACGATGGGGGCTACGCCTTCACGGACGACGCGAAGCGGATTCCGGAGAAGTACCGCACGCAGGCCAAGGCCTCGACGCTACGCCCGCTGCAAACCTACAAGCGGTATACGCCGGCCCAGAATTCGGGGACGCAGGCCTACCTGAGAGGCGTCGAGAAGTCGGCCCAGGAGATGTCTAAGCTGAACGCGCGGCTCTCGGGGCAAAGGGCGGCGGTGCCGATGGGACCGGTCTACGGCGAGCCCTCCGATGTGGCGGTGCTCCGTGTCGGGACGGCCGGCCAGTCGGACGTCGAAATCCAGACCAGTGGTCTCGGCTCCGGCGAGCCCATCGTGGTCGAGCAGAAGCGCTACTACGTTCCCGGCCTGAACACTACGCGGACCAACACGCTCGTGCGTCAGGGGGGGCGGATCCTCGCGATCTCCAAGCCGCTCGCGGGCCAGGACAACATCTCGAACATCGAGGACGAGTCCGTACTCGACAGATAGGCTGGGGTTGCCTCGGCCGCGATCAGCTGTCCGGATCGATCCACCAGGGCGGCGGCGTGCCTTCGGGATCGATCCAGCGGTCGGGGACGCTCGAGACGCGCGCCTGCTCCTTGAAGTCACGGATCTCGACACGTGCGTCGGCGAGCGCTTTCGTGGCCGCGTCGCGCTCTTCGAGGATCGCAAGTTTGGCCTCTCCTGTCGGATAACGACGCGTGAGCATACGCGAGTATGCAGCGGTCGCGGCCTGCTCGTTCGCGACCGCTGACACCATGCGTCCGCGCAGCTCGGCGGCCTTGTCACGCCACCACGTTTGTTGGTCGGGACTGACGGAGGCGGGGCCGGACTGTGCGTTGCCGGTGTGCGCGAGGAGCAGGGAGGCCGGCATCAGCCATGCCGCGAGAGCAAGAGCGGCCAGCCGGCGCTGTGTTCCGATGGATCTCTGCATCAGCAGGCCTCCAGGCGAGCCTGCGGCGGCGGAGCGCCATGGTGCTCGCGAACAAAGTTTTCGAGGGAGTGAGCGCTCTCACCATCGAGCTCGAGAAAGCGCAGCCCCATGCCAGGGCCATCGCCGCCGATCGGAAGTCGCAGCCAGACGACGCTCGCAGTCGGCGCCAGCACCGCGCTGCGTCCCGGGAGCGGAAATTCGAGCTGGACCTCCGTCTTCGGTGGATAGGCGCGCTCGGCTTCGACGAAGATCCCGCCGCGGGAGAGGTTGCGCGCCGTGCCCCAGGCCTCGGCGCCCTCGCGCGCGAAACGCACCGGCGTCTCGACCTGGATGCGGGGCAGACCTTGCACGACGGGCGCGTCCAGCAGCCGCCTCGCAGCTGCTAGCAGGCTCATGCGGTCGAGGGGCCGGGTGAGCACGTCGTCCGCACCGGCGCGTACCGCGTCGGCATGCTGCTCGGGCCGGTCGCCGCCCGTCATGAGGATCACTGGAATGTGCGCGAGTGCGGGGTCTCGCTTCACGGACTCGCACAGGGAGACGTCACCGGAGCCGGTGGGAGGATGGCGGGCCAGCACCAGGCTCACATGCTCCTTGTGCAGAAGTGCCAACGCGGTCTCGTCGTCCACTGCGGTAATGATGCGGCCCAGCGGCGCCAGCGAGAGCCGGACCAGCTCCCGGAAGATCGCGAGCGGGTCCGCAACGAGAAGAGTCGGCCGCGACGTCATGCGTGCGTCTCGCTGGTCTCAGCGAGTGCCAACGCCCTTCGATTCGACAAGCGGTGATCCCTCGTGATCGACGTGCCAGTCGCCGCTCTCGAAATCACGGGTCCAGCGCTGCTCCTCGACCAGGGTCACGGCCGAGAGGGTGTTGTCGTGGTAGGCGGAGTAGCGCACGAGCACCGTGGCGGTCCGCACGTCGGCGTCGTACACGGGAGCCTGCGCCTCGTAATCGGTGAAGCGGAGCTCTCCGAGCTCGTGCAACGCCGCGAGGTAGGTGCTCCGGCTCTCGGGCTCCACCGCTTCGCTCGCGCGGGTGAACTCGTTCCAGCGCACCAGCCTCGTGTACTGCTGCTGTGCGTCGGTGAAGCGGGTCTTGTAGCCCATGAGGTCGTGAGTATCGATCAGCTCGAGCATCGCGCAGCCGTTTGAGAACAGAAGCAGGAGCCCGCCGAGCAGAGCGATCGTGGCGCGTCGCATATCCCCTCCTTAGCGCTGCAGGCCGCCGGCAACCGCCGGTGCAGGCCTACCCGCTTCCACGGCTTTCCTGATCGGCGGGAAGGCTCCGGGGCATGAGCCCCGTGTGATAGGCTGACTTTGCCCCGCAGGCTGCAGGGAGAGCGACGTGCCGCGCGTGCTCGGGATCGACATCGGAGGCACGAAGCTCGCGCTCGCCATCGGCGGGCCGGACGGACGTCTCGAGGCGCGGATGCGCCGCCCCATGCAGCCGACGGGCGAGGCCCGTCTCGATCTCGCCCGGATCGTAGGGGATGCCCGCCGCCTGGTTGCGGAAGCTGGCCTCGCACTCGAGGAAGTGGACGTGGTGGGGGTCTCGGCGCCGGGGCCTCTCGATACAGCGCGCGGCCTCGTGCTGGGCCCGCCGAACCTGCCCGGCTGGGAATGCGCAGCGGCAGCGGAGACGCTCGAGACGGGCCTCGGCATACCCGTCTTTCTCGAGAACGATGCCAATGCTGCCGCGCTGGCCGAGTGGCGCTTCGGAGCCGGCGCCGGGCTCTCAAACCTCGTCTACCTGACGATGTCCACGGGCGTCGGCGGCGGAATCATTCTCGACGGGAGGCTCTACCGCGGCGTCGCATCGAGCGCGGGCGAGGTGGGTCATGCGCCCGTCGAGGTGCCGGGCGAGCCCTGCGCCTGCGGCCTCTCGGGCTGCCTCGAGGCCTACGTGGGCGGCGCGGCGTGGACGCGGCGCCTGCGAAGCAAGGCACCGGATTCGAGCCGGATGCTGGAGCTCGCGGGCGGGCGCGGGGCCATCACGCCCGTACACGCAATCGCGGCCGCACGCGAAGCCGACTCCTTCGCCCTGGCCGAGATGGGCCGCTTCAACGAATACCTCGCGCGGGCGATCGTGAGTCTCGCCTTCACGCTCGCGCCGCAGGCCGTGATCCTCGGCACCATCGCCTGCGCTGCGGGAGAGGAGCTCTGCCTCGCCCCGGTGCGGGATCTCGTGCGTGCACGCACCTGGCCCGTGTTCGCCGATGGCCTCCGCATCGTGGGAGCCGCTCTCGGCGAACGCACGGCCGACTACGCCGGCATCTGTGCGGGCCTCGAGGCGCTGCAGGGCGGCGCATAGATCGCTATTCCGCTCCCTCTGCCATCTCGTCGAGCCGCTCGCGGCGGAAGGCCTCGAACGCGCCGGCGCGAATCGCAGCGCGCGCGTCCTCCAGCAGTCGCAGGTAGAAGCGCAGGTTGTGGAGCGAGGCGAGGCGAGCGCCGAGAGCCTCGCCTCCGTGCAGTAGATGTCGAATATACGCACGGGAGTGTCGGGTGCAGGCAGGGCAGTCACAGCCAGGATCGGGCGGCGACGAATCCTCGCGGTAGCGTGCATTGCGCACGTGCAGGACGCCGCGGCGGGTGAACAGGAAGCCGTGGCGACCGTTGCGGGTGGGGAGCACGCAGTCGAAGAGGTCGATGCCGAGGGCCACGCCTGCCAGCAGATCTTCGGGCCGGCCGAGGCCCATCAGATAGCGGGGCGCTTGCGGCGGGAGCTCTGCATTCGCCTCGGCCACCATCTCGTCGCGGCGCGCCGGCTCCTCGCCGAGGCCAAGGCCCCCGTGGCAGTATCCATCGAAGCCGAGGGCCGCGGTGGCGCGCGCGCTCGTGCGGCGCAGCGGCACGGAGATGCCTCCCTGCAGGATCCCGAACAGGGCCTGGTCGGGCCGGGCGTGGGCGCGCCGGCAGCGCTCGGCCCAGCGCAGCGTCCGCTCCATCGCCGCGCGCATGCGCAGGCCTGCAGCGGCGTCGCTCTCTCCCGGCTCGTGCGGCGGCAGGCACTCGTCGAGAGCGACGGCGAAGTCCGGGCCGAGGGCCTCCTGCACCGCGATTGCGAGCTCGGGCGTGAGCAGGCGCCGTCGCCCGTCGAGGGGCGAGGCGAAGGCCACGCCCTCCTCGTCCACCTCCACGCGGTCTCCCAGAGAGGTGACCTGGAAGCCGCCCGAGTCGGTGAGCCAGGGGCGGCGCCAGCCCGTGAAGCCGTGCAGGCCGCCGGCCCGGGCGATCACGTCCTCGCCCGGCCTCTCGTGCAGGTGGTAGGTGTTGGCCAGCAGGATCTGCGCGCCGATGGCCTCGAGCTCGCTCGCCGCCACGCCGCGCACGGCGCCGAAGGTTGCCACCGGCATGAAGGCCGGGGTCTCGACGACACCATGCGGTGTCAATAGACGCGCGCTGCGCGCGCTGCCGTCGCGTGCGACGATCTCGAAGCCGAAGCCGGGCCGCATTAGCGGCACTCGCGGCTTCGCCGCTCGGCAGCCGCCTCCGCTCGCCTCCGGCTCGCTGCGCGCTTCGCTTGCACTAGCGCACCAGCATCGCGTCGCCGTAGCTGTAGAAGCGGTAGTCCGCGGCCTGTGCCGTGGCATAGGCGGAGAGCACGCGCTCGCGGCCGGCAAAG